>JANJUM010000134.1 GCA_024710585.1 Desulforhopalus sp. | reverse complement strand
CACGAGTTCCCCGGGAGGCGTCAGCTGCCACCTGCGGATAAAAAAGTGCACCGGGAAGGGGGAGGCGATGGTTACCTGCGGAAAAGGCTGTGCCCCGCGCTGGGGAAAACTCAAGGTAAGATAGCACTCCGCCGCCGCGCCCGCCGGGACCCCCCCGAGGCGAGCATTGCTGCTTCCGCAGACGAGCTCGAGGAGGAAGCTGGGCCAGCGCTTTTTGCCATTCTCGACGCGCAGTGCCGCCAGCACCGGGGTCTCTGCATAGACTTCCTCCGGCAGGGTCAGGGACGGCTTGAGGCGTTTGAGGTTGTTGTGTCCCAGCCAGCCGGAAAGGCTCATGAAGCCGAGCAGGACGGAAACCACCAGATAAAGCAGGTTGTTGCCGGTGTTGACGGCGGCGAAGCCGAGAGAAAGGGTGAGCAGGACATAGAGGACGCCCGAGGTGGTGAGCCGCAGACGAAGTCGCGGAGAAGCGAGCCGGCGCATGGTGTCTCACCCCCGCGGCACGGGAACGTCCTGGAGTATGGCACGCAGCAGGTCCTTACGCCGGGCGCTGCCTTCCTCGCGCAGCAGCAGACGGTGGGCGCCAACGGCCATCGCCTCCGCCTGCACGTCCTCCGGCACCACGAAGCGGCGCCCTTCCAGCCAGGCCCGGGCGCGGGCGGCATCGGCCAGGCTGATGCCGCCGCGGGTTGACAATCCCGCCAGCAGCAAGGGATGGTTGCGGCTGGCATCGACCAGCCGGTAGAGGTAATCGGCCACCGCTTCCCCGAGATGGACGTCCTCCCGCACCGAGGCGCGAGCGGCGAGGATCTGCTCGGCGGTCAGCATTGCCTCGAGCCTTTGTACGTCATCGCGGGCACTGCCGTGACGGAAAATGGCCCGTTCCACTTCCGCTGGGGGGTAGCCGAGGCCGCAGGTGAGCAGAAAGCGGTCGAGTTGCGACTCGGGCAGGGGGTAGGTGCCGACCATCTCCACCGGGTTCTGGGTGGCGATGACCAGGAAAGGGTGAGGCAGAGGGTAGGTCTTGCCCTCCACCGTTACCTGCTGTTCCTCCATGGCCTCGAGCAGGGCGCTCTGGGTCTTGGGCATTGCCCGGTTGATCTCGTCAACCAGCACTACCTGGTTGAAGATCGGCCCCGGCACGAAGCGGAAGCTGCTTTCCCTGCGGTCGTACACCGACAGGCCGGTTATGTCCGAAGGAAGCAAGTCGCTGGTGCATTGCACCCTTCCGTAGGAAAGCCCGAGGATGCGGGCCAGCGCCAAGGCGAGGGTAGTCTTGCCGAGGCCGGGCATGTCTTCGAGCAGCAGGTGGCCACCGGCGAGCAGGGCGATCATCGCCTGATGGACGGTATGGCACTTGCCCTGCAAGACCTTACGGCAGAGGTAATCGATGGCGCCGAGGATAATGGCTCGATGGGGCAGCGCTAACGCGGCCGCATCATCGGAGTGTGGCGGACTCATCTGACTCTCCCTCTCGGTTGAAATAGCTCCTGGCCGGTTGCCAAACCGGCCAGGAGCTATTCAGGAATTTTTAGATGTAATAATCATGATCACCGAGATTGCACAAAAATCGCAGGACAAGGCCTTCCTCGAGAAATCCGTCTCGGTTGAAGGCACAGGTAATCAGCGGTACGATTACCGGCTGCGGGCAGGTCGTTACCGGGCGCTGTTCGATTATGACGACGAAGTGCGCATCTTCGAAATCCAGGAGGAAAAGAAACGCGAAGAACATTCATAATGATATCCAGATCATCCACTACCGCAACGGTGCCCCAGCCTCCGTGGTGCTGCCTTATGCCGACTGGCTGGCCAGTCGCGACCGCCAGGAAAACCTTCTCCCCAACTAAGTTGTCAATTTCACCTTCAACCACGAATGGTCGCCGATGCGTGCCTGGCGTGAACACCTCGGACTCACTCAGGCAGATGTTGCGGCAAGGGCGAACATGACCCTGGGAGCTTACGCCCAGATGGAGAACAGCGCCAAACCGCGCCGAGCCACCCTGAAAAAGATAGCAGCAGCCATGGAGCTGACTGCCGAGCAGCTCGATTTCTAGGCTGCGGGCTCTATCTCCCATTGGCTTCTGGAGGAGCTACTTTTCTGTTTCATTCCCATAATTTTTTTCCAGATACTTTCTTTGATCAACCGGTGAGGTTCTCAGGATTCACAGCCTACGTGGCATCATCGAGTCGTCGAGCCTGTTTCCCGCTTCGCTCGCTAATTCTACTTTGGAGAGCAGTAAATATTGAAATATTTTCGTGTTATTGTATTGTTAGGCGTAGTATTTAGCCAACAGGGCAGCTAAAACACCCGTTACAGCTGCCCAAAATAATATAATTTCACACGAGGAAATCTCCCATGTCAGGCTCCGCTACTTGCTGGCGGGACTGGCCCGCCAGTTTTTTTCTTTTCACGGCAGGTATCATAAGTGTTTTCAGAGACATAATGTCAATCTATCAGCCAAGGCTTTTCAATATCTGAAGTGGTTGTTTCAGGCGGAAAAAAAGAACATGGAATGAATGGAGGAGAGAGTGCCAGGGACTGAGTACGATCCTCTCCAGTATTTTCTTTCAGATACGAGATGGGGCTGGGAGCCACTGAACAGCCAGATTGCTAACGATGGGAACAAACTGTTCGGAGGCCATGACGACAGCGCTCTCATCATCGACGAAACCGGAATCCAGAAGAAGGGGAAGAAATCGGTAGGTGTCGCCCGGCAATGGTGCGGACAACTCGGCAAAGTCGACAATCGCCAGGTCGCGGTTGTGGCCACACTTGGAAGAGGCCACTTCTCCATACCGATAGACTTCCGATTTTTTCTTTCCGAGGAGTGGATCAAGGATAAGAAACTATGCGAGAAGGCGAAGATTCCCAAGGATCAAGCCGACCTCAAAACCAAGCACCTGCAAGCGCTAGAAATGGCCTGTCAGGCGAGAAGGAATGGGGTCCGTTTCAAATGGGTTGGTTTTGATGGCTTCTATGGCGACAACCCTGCTTTTCTTCGCCACCTCGCTGACAACGGGGAAAAATTCATCGGTGATATCCACAAAGACCATAAGATCTATTACGAAGTTCCCAGACCGGTGGTACCGCCGCCAACATCTTCGCGAGGAAAACAACCGAACTAGCTTCAGGCTCAAACGCGTTCCATGCGGGTCGACGAATGGGTTCGAAAACAGGCTCCCGAAGCTTGGAAGCGCGTAGAAATTCGGGAAAGCACCAAAGGCAAGATTGTTGTGGATATCTTGCACAAAATCGTTTGGCTCTGGGATGGCAAGGAGGTCGAGGCCAGAAGATGGCATTTGGTTGTGCGGCGCGAGATAGCCTCCCCGGAGGAAATACAATACAGCTTGAGCAATGCCGATCTTGCCACCTCAACCGAAAGGCTGGCGTTTATGCAAGCCAAAAGATACTGGGTGGAACGTCCTTTTCAGGACGCCAAAACCCAATGTGGAATGGGAGAATATCAAGCGCGAGGGTGGTTCGCCTGGCATCACCACATGTCCATGGTATTGCTCGCCATGCTGTTCATGCTGGAGCAACGGCTGCAACACCATCAGGATATTCCCCTGCTAAGCTGTGCCGATGTGACAACCCTGCTCAAATCAACTCTTCCCAAAAGGGGTATCAGCGAGGAAGAGGTATTGAGACAGCTCGAAGTTAGGCACAAAAAACGGCAGAATGCAATTGATGCTGCGAACAGAGAAAACAGTAACCCGAACACTTACGGCGAAAGTCTACTCTCCAAAGCAGAATTATAACCGCCAGAGAAAGCAGAAGAGGTTGGGGTATCTATCCCCGGCAGCTTATGAACAAGACTTCTACAAACTGCTTAAAGCGGCGTGACGTTTTAATGTCCACTCGTGCCAACCGACCTCACACTGCCCGTCGGATGACGGGTAGGTGTCAAACTCTAAACTTCAGATTCTGAAGGAAACAAAACGAATGATAAATGGTCAAGATTTTTGGGTAACTTCGCTGGATAGAATTACTGCCGTCATCAGTGCCATTTCGAACCGTTCTGTTAGTGTTGAACGCCGTAGGAGGCGGAGTATCATGATGACGCGCTTATGTTCGTTCGCTGCCTTGCTGCTGTTCGTGATCCTTCCAAGACTGCTCCCTGGGCATGCCGCGAGTTTCGACTGCGCCAAGGCCGCTTCGCAAGTCGAAAAGCTGATTTGCTCGGAAGACGAGATCTCCAGGCTTGATGAGGAACTCGCCGCCGCATACCGGGCTGCGAGCGGCGCTCCCGACGCGGAGGATCAAGTACGGCGCGATCAACGTCAGTGGCTGGCGGTACGCAACGCCTGCCGCGACTGGGCGTGCATCAAGTCCGCCTACGAGCACCGCCTAGCCGACTTGCGCGCCAAGAAAGGCCCTTCGCAGGCGGAAAAACCGGTCGTCGTGCCCAGCACCAATGCGAAGCCCTCAGAGCAAGCGCCTGCAACCTCTATCGATTCCGGTGAACAGCAGGAATCAAGCCTACATGAGGTTCGATCGACTGATTTCAAGCATTTCGACGGTCAGGTGCGCATCGATTCCGGGCGCGTCGTTTTTTCACACTATGACGAGAGCAGCAATTCGAAAAACATCGTCGCCGTGAACATCTCTGACGGGAGCGCACGCAACATCGCCGAGGGTGTTCGCGGCGGGAAGTTCGTCACCGAGGACGCTCGATACCTCGTCTACAGCTCAGAGGGCGCAAACGCCAATCCGCTCATTGTTTTCGACAAAAATGCCAACAAGGTTGTGGCCACGGTGCGTCTGCGGCAACCGATTTCCTGGGGCCACATTGCAGGAGACCGCCTGTTCCTAGCGCAAAGCGGGATGTCGCACAACAGCAAGGCGACCATACTCGTGTACCGCCTTCCAGACCTGAAGCTCGAACGCAACACCAAAATCACAGGCGGTAACGATACAGCCCTTTGGAATGAAAAGATCGTTTCTATCGGCGATCGGCTTGGCATCTACGACCTCGAACTCCGGGAAATCGCTGTCGTAGACATGCCCAAGCCAGACCCCAATCTCCGTTCGAACTGTGGCGGCGGGCCGCTACGCATTTCAGAAGACAAGGCGGTTGTCGGCGCGAATTGCGCACAGCTAGCGGTCGTCGATCTGCCTAGTGCGCGTATTGAGCGGATCATTCCCACGGCGTCGTTTTTCCAGTCGTTCGCCATCGCCGAGGGGATCCTTTTCACCGTGGATCCGACCGGCAAGGCGCCCGACGTGCGCGTCATGGAGCTTGCCTCAGGGCGAGAGCTCGCGCGCATCGGAATCGATGCGAGTTTTCTCGCCATACAAGGCAAGTCGCTGCTCACGATGAAGCGCAAGCACTTCTCGACCCCCGTGCGTTTCACGCTTTACGAGGTGGACTTCGCGTCGATCCGCTCCGAGACATCCCGCATCGCACGCACGGTGAATGGCTGTCGGGGTGCGGAGCAGATGCTACAGCAGAGCGACCTGCACGCTGCGCTGGATGCCTGCGAGAAGGCCGGTATCAGAGGGTACATCGAGGAAACCGACCTCTCGCCCGAGCTGCACGAGGCGGTAGATAAGTACGCGCGCTGGCTCACACTGTCACTCTCCCGCTACTCCGAAGGGGCGGCTATTCTCGGACACCTCCAACGCAAAAAGCCGGACCTTAGGTTCGAGTCGCAGATCGCCATGGCGAAGCGCAAGGCTTTTTTTCTCGATCTGCCTCCCAACGAGGCGCGACCTTCGCAAGACCCCGAGCCGAAGGGGGTCACACGCATCCCCATCGACTTCGGTGCATTCCCGGAAATGACGGAATTCAATGAAGACAGGCTTTACATCGCGCGATGGTCCTGCATGCACAGCACCGATCCCGGTGTGACGCTGGAAGTGCTCGATAGAAAAACGTTCCGGCTCATCAAGCGCGTGGTTGTTGCACCCTGTGACGAGAATCAGCAGGATTCGATCACGGCGATCGCCATCGTTCCCGGTTATATCGTGCTAGGTCTTGGATACCGATATGAGGAGGCGGACCGGCCGACGGTCGCAGTCGTAGACGCGCAAACGCTCGAGGTTGTCAAGAAGGACTTCGTCAAACAGGAGATCGCTGAACTCAGCAAATGGAAGGGACGGCTGCTCGCCTGCGCCTCGGATATCCGCTTCGACCCTGCCAGCGCGCACTTTGTCGCCGCTTCGAAGGACGAAGAGCTCGCCTGCGCGAATGGCGATTCCGTGCCGCTCACGGCGCGGGAGACGAGTGTGTCCAGCGGCATTATTCCGGAAGCCGAAACACCGCGATATCTCGCCCTAGCCTCAGTCACGAAACGGCCGCTCTCCACCTACCGCATCACGCACAGGGGGACCGGCGCGACGCGCGCAGTCAAGCTTGCGGAAAGGCAGTACGCGCAGGCGCTTGCTGTACCGGATCGGGATGCGCTCGTGCTGCGTTATGCGAACGGCCAGCGCCTGCGATTCGCTTACTACGATATCGAAACGCAGACGGATACCGTCTTATTCGAACTGAACCCGCTCACCCGGCCGGTTGCCGCCAGCGTCTGGACCCGCTACCTCTTCGTCACGCTGGGCCGCGACCTTCTCGTCTACGACCTCGAGCGGCGTATCTTTGTCGGCTATGAGAAGGAACTGATCCGGGAAGGCTTTCTCAATAACTGCTGCGGCGTGGACCGCAACGGCATTGTCCGGCTGATGCTGGACGAGGGACGGCTGCTTGCCCTGACTTTCGATGGGAGCAATAGCCGCCTGATCGATCTGCCCGCTTATACAGCCGGACTACCCGTTCGCGACTTCTTCCTGGCGCCCGAAGGAAAGTAGCGTCTAGGCGACAGGCAAGACTCGCACCGATCGGCTTTTCAAGGGGCCCAGGTGGAAACAGGTTTACATATGACAGACCGTGACAAGGCAAGCAGAGCTTCAACTACTTGATCTGGCAGGCAATTTGGTCAAAATGCCGGACCCAGGGTCCTTGCCTTCCCCCGAATAGCCGGTATGGAGAAGGCTCTCGGCGGCTCAGGGTCAAACGTAGACTATTAGAAGCCAGTGCAGAGAGCGTCGCAAGCGGCGCTCGCCTGAAGCTGGGAGCTAAGACTGCCATATTGAGGGTTTGCTCTTCCAGGCATCTGTCCACTTTAGATGCCTACTGTTCATCTGAATTAAGCGATTTTCGAGCACTCTTTTCCTAAAAAGCCGCACCTGTATGATCACACACGGAAAGTTGTTTTCCGTACTGATAAACAGATCAGCTAACAAGACTCCCAATCATACCCCCTGACAGCCGTTGATCACCTTGTCGTTGGTCATCAAATCACTCATCAGTCGTCGCTACATCGCAAAGAGGAACAGAAGCATGGATGGACAGTTCGAATCATTTATCAGAACGGGAAATATCGTGGTCTCGGCGACGATCGATGAGGTTTTCCCGCTTCTTTGTCCGAAACGAGAGGAAGAGTGGATTCCCGGCTGGGAGTGTGATGTCATTTCTTCCCGCAGCGGCTTTAACGAGAAGGGTGCCATCTTTCGAACAAAGAAAGCATTTGGGACGGAGCTGGTTTGGTACACAGTCGACTACGATCTGGCAAACCGCAGAATAGAGTTCGTCAATTTTGCCCACGGCATCTGCGTGTTCAACTTCGTCATCGATCTCACCATATCCAACGAGACCGTGACGCTGACCTTTACGCACAAATTTACTCCGCTTTCGCCAGAGGGAGTCAAGTTTCTTGAAGGCATCAAGGCAGAAGATTTCCCAAGCAGGCTGGAAGGGCTGCAAGGGCTCTTAGTGGCAAAGCTGTCCGCACAATCTCGGCCCGCCATGGCCCAACCTTGACCGTAACCAGGCCTTTCGTGGACAGTATGGGTATCACCACATCGACACCCTTCTTCCCGATGGGCGCGTCGTTTCCTCTGGGCATTAAAAGACCCCATCCAGCCATAAACCAGCCCCCTCCGTAACAACAGGCGCCAATCTCCAGCGTTTCGACCCCCGCCGAACCTTCCTTCGGCTGATGACGAACGGGGCAAAATGCTCTATGGTGTCGGCAACCCCATCCGCCAACACCCTTTGCAGGCCCATGTTTCCCGAAACGATCCTCTCCGCCACCCCGCATAGCCCCGGCGTCTACCTGATGCGCGACCAGCGCGACGGGGTGCTCTATGTCGGCAAAGCCAAGGACCTCAACAAGCGCCTCGCCTCCTACGCCCGCCATAAGGGCGCCGCCCATGACAAGACGGCGGCGATGCTCGACAGGGTGAATCGTGTCGAGACCATCCTCACCCGCACCGAGAAGGAGGCCTTGATCCTCGAAGAGAGCCTGATCAAGCAGCATCGCCCGAAGTACAACGTCCTCCTGCGCGACGACAAGAGCTACCCCTATATCAAGGTCACCGTCAACGAAGAGTGGCCGCGGGTGTTCATGGCGCGGCGCAAGTCCGCCGACAAGGCCCGCTATTTCGGCCCCTACTCCTCGGTGAGCTCGATGTGGGCCACCCTGCGCACCATCGGCACCCTCTTTCCCCTGCGCCACTGCAAGGGCAGCGAACTGCGCCCCCGTTCGCGCCCCTGCCTCAACCGCCAGATCGGCCGCTGCCTCGCCCCCTGCACCGGCAATGCCGACCGCGCCCTCTATATGGAGCATGTCCGCAAGATCCTCATGCTTCTCGAAGGCCGCAGCCACGAGCTCGTCGACAGCCTGCGCCGCCAGATGCACACCTCTGCCGAAGAACTCGACTTCGAAAAGGCCGCCCTCCTCCGCGACCAGATCGACGCCCTGTCACGCACCCTCGAAAAACAGGTGGTCACCGCCGCCCACGACAAGGATCAGGACGTCTTCGGCTTCGCCCGCCGCGACACGGCGGTGGTGGTCGCCATCCTCTTCATCCGCAACGGCACGATCAGCGGCAGCAGGACCTTCTTCCTCGCCGACCCCTACGGCGACGACGCCTCCATCCTCTCCCAGGCGCTGCGCCGCTTCTACGATGGCCATGACCTGCCGAGAGAGATCCTCCTGCCCTTCGACCCCGCCGACCGCCAGCTCATCGAGGAGCACCTCGGCGACAGGGCCGAGCGCCGCGTGCAGCTGAAGATCCCGCAGCGCGGCGACCTGCTCCAGCTGGTCGGCATGGCCTGTGCCAACGCCCTGCAGAGCTTCGAGGAAGAGGAGCGAAAGCAGCGCTCGTGGGAGAATCTGCGCGGCGAGCTGGTCAAGAGCCTTGCCCTCGAGCGTCTGCCGGAGCGCATCGAGTGCGTCGATATCTCCAATATCGGCGGCCGCCAGGCCATCGGCTCGCTGGTATCCTTCGCCGGCGGGCTCGTCGACAAACCCGGCTTTCGCCGCTACACCATCAAGACGGTGGACGGCCCCAACGACTACGCCATGATGCGCGAGGTGCTCGAGCGTCGCCTGGGGCGCGGCCAGGAGGAGGACGATCTCCCCGACCTGCTGCTCGTCGACGGCGGCAAGGGCCAGCTCGGCATGGCCATGGCCGTCGTTGCCGACCTCGGCCTCGACGGGCGCATCGAGCTGCTCGGCATCGCCAAGGAGCGCCAGGAAGAAGGGGAAAAGCTCTATCGGCCGCAGCGCAAGAACCCCATCCTGCTGCCAGCCCACAACCCGGTGCTGCTCTTTCTCATGCGCGTGCGCGACGAGGCGCACCGCTTCGGCATCACCTTCCACCGCAGCCTGCGCAAGAAAGCCGCCTTCACCTCCCCCCTGGACATGGTGCCAGGCATCGGCAAAAGCAAAAAGCAGTTGCTGCTGCGCCACTTCGGCAGCCTCAAGCGGCTGCGCCAGGCGAGTGTCGAGGAACTCCTCGAGGTCAAGTCCATCGGCCCGAGCCTCGCCGCCAGCATCGTCGCCAGCCTGCAGCCGCCCGCCGGCACCGAACCGCCCGCCGCCAGCGACCCCACGACCGACTAGCCCCCCAGTCGGCAGAAACCTCAAGCAGTGTGTCAGTTGCCCATCACGGGCTGCGGGACGAGAGGAGAGCGCACCTTATGTTTGGCGCGCTCGAGGGGATAGATCACTTCCGGCCGCCCCCCCATCCACTGGAAGGCGATGGGGGGATAGAGCCCGACCCCCTGCTGGTCGTACTCTATGCTGCCCACCACGGTATGGAAGGTGCCCTTGAGCACCTCG
>JANJUM010000114.1 GCA_024710585.1 Desulforhopalus sp. | reverse complement strand
GGCAGCCTCTTGTCGTACGGCGACCTCGACCAATCTCCGGCAGCGGACTGCCCGGCACCGTGTCCGAAAACCTCGTCAGGCCCTGTACCGCCCTGCCTCTCCTTCCTGCTGAGGCAAGACGACGATCAAAAAAAACGGCCCGAAACACCGCATGGTGTTTTGGGCCGTCTGTCGTGGTGCGAAGAGGGGGAATCGAACCCCCACGAGTCTCCCCGCCAGATCCTAAATCTGGTGCGTCTACCAGTTCCGCCATCCTCGCATGTGGCGATCCGACTCATGCCGGAGCGTCCCGGCATTGCCGCAATCCCTTGGGAGGGCGGCGTGCACAATAAGTACTGCACCCTGCCCCGCCCGTCAAGGGGCTACCGGGAAGCACACGTAAACCGGCACGACGAAGAGGACAACTTGCGTAAAGTGCAGAGAGTGGCTATTGTTGCACAGCCGAAGATTCGGCGTCACCTTGTAACATATCGACAACTTCAGCATAAGAGGCCACCATGAATTTCCGCCACGTTACCGCGTCCTGTCTGGCCGCCGCCCTCCTCCTCTCTTCCGCCAGGGTCATGGCCATGGCCGAAACGGGCATCGACAAGAGGGTCGAATGGAAAGTGCAGCAGTCCTGGCCGCTGGCCAGCAAGCCGCTCTCGATGGTTCATTCGCTTGACGGCAAGTACGTCTATGTGCTGACCGACAAGCAGCAGGTGCAGATCTTCACCACCCAGGGGCAGTTGATGGGCAGCATCCCGGTGGAGAAAGGCGTATCGCAGATCGATATCGCCCCGCAAGGGGAACTCCTCTATATGGTCGATGGCGAGACGCAGAATTTCACCGCCGTGTCGGTGTCCTTTGTCGCCGAGATCGACGTTACCGGCGCCCCGTTCAAGGGCCCCGCCGACGCCCCGGTGACCATGACCCTGTTTACCGATTTCGAGTGCCCCTACTGTCGGCAGATCGTTCCCCTGCTGGAAGAGGTTCTCGCCAAAAACCCAAAAACGGTGAAGCTGGCCTTCAAGAACATGCCCTTGAAATTCCACAAGATGGCCGAACCTGCCGCCAAGGCCGCCCTCGCCGCTCACGAACAGGGCAAGTTCTGGCCCTTCCACGACCGGCTCTTCGCCGAATCCCGGCTGAGCGAGGACCTCATCAAAAAAATTGCCACCGACCTCGGTCTCGACATGGCGCGTTTCGAGCGTGACCTCGCCTCCCCCTCCCTGCAGGCCAAGTTGCAGAAAGACCTTATCGATGCCCAGAGCTCCGGGGTGACTGGAACGCCGACGGTGTTCATCAACGGCCGCGCGCCGAAACAGCGCACCCTGGAGGGCTTCCAGAGCATCATCGACGAAGAACTGCAGAAAAAGGGGAAGAAATAGCCGTCCATGGAGGCCCTGCACACCGAGCGCGAGCTCACCTTTATCGATAATACCAGGGCGGCCGCCCTCTACGGGCCGCTCAACAAAAACCTTCAGGCGGTTGAGAAGTGCTCTGGGGTGACTATCCATGCCCGGGGCACCAGCCTGCATCTGGTCGGCGCCTGCCACGAAGTGGAACTGGTTGCAGACCTGCTCAACCAGCTTTATGAACTGGCCGGCCGCGGCTACCCTCTCTATGGTTCCGACTTTGCCTTCGGCCTGAAAATCCTCGAATCGACCCCAAAAGCCCGGCTCGACAAAATCTTCCTCGACAAGGTCTATGTCACTACGCAAAACCGCGTCGTGTCCCCGAAGACCAAGAACCAGAAGCTCTATATCGACGCCATCCGCGACAACGATATCGTCTTCGGCATCGGCCCAGCGGGTACCGGCAAGACCTATCTCGCGGTGGCCATGGCCGTCTCGGCCCTGACCACCGGGCAGGTCAAGTCGATCATCCTCACCCGGCCGGCAGTGGAGGCGGGCGAGAAGCTCGGCTTTCTCCCCGGAGATGTGGCGCAGAAGGTCAACCCCTACCTGCGGCCGCTGCACGACGCCCTCAACGACATGCTCGGCCCCGAAAAAGCCGGCACACTCATCGAAGAAGAGGTCATCGAGATCGCCCCTCTGGCCTTCATGCGCGGGCGCACCCTGAGCAGCGCCTTCATCATCCTTGACGAAGCCCAGAACACCACCCGCGAGCAGATGAAGATGTTCCTCACCCGCATCGGCTTTGACTCGCGCGCGGTGATCACCGGCGACTCGACCCAGGTGGATTTACCCGACAAAAGCCACTCCGGACTCCTTCACGCCAAGAAGCTGCTCGGCAATATCGAAGGCATACGCTTCTGCTCCTTTTCCAAAGATGATGTCGTCCGCCACCCACTGGTGCAGAAAATCATCAACGCCTACGAGAAACAATAAGCCATGCCGGCCAGACTCGCCTGCCACTGCAGCCGCCACGAACTGCCCTTCAGCACCCGGCGGCTGCTCGCCATCTGCAACCTGCTCCTCCAGCGCTGTGGCGTTGCCGACCACAGCTTCGACCTGCTCCTTACCGGCGACAGGGAGATCGCCGAACTGAATGGCCGCTACCGCAACAAAGCGCAGCCCACCAATGTGCTCTCCTTCCCCTTGACCGACGATGAGGGCGACGAGATGCTCGCCGCCCTGCCGGTCAAGGAACTGGGCGATATCGTCATCTCCGTCGAGACGGCGCGTCGCGAGGCGCTGCTCTATGGCCAGCCGCTGCGCCAGCGCTTCACCTGGCTGCTCGTCCACGGGCTGCTGCACCTGCTCGGCTACGACCACGAGCGCTCTTCCGAAGAGGAGGCGCGCATGGAAGCGCGCGAGCGCGAACTGCTCACCACTCTCAACCAACAAAGGAACGCCGCGATGACCAAACTCGCCATCAATGTCGACCACGTCGCCACCATCCGCCAGGCCCGGGGCATCGCCGAGCCCGATCCGATCGCCGCCGCGGCGATCTGCGAAATGGCCGGAGCTGCTGGGATCGTCGTCCATCTCCGCGAAGACCGTCGCCATATCCAGGACCGCGATGTCCGCCTGCTGCGCCAGACGATCAAGACCAAACTCAATCTGGAGATGGGCGCCAACAAGGAAATCATCGACATCGCCCTGGAGATCAGGCCGGACCTCATCACCCTGGTCCCGGAAAAGCGCGAGGAGCTGACCACCGAGGGCGGTCTCGACGTGGTTTCCCAGGAAAAGAAGATCGCCAAAGTCATCGAGAAGATGGCCAAGAGATCCATCCCAGTGTCGCTCTTCCTCGACCCCGACCCACGCCAGCTCGCGGTGGCGCGAAAGATTGGCGCCACCTTCGTCGAACTGCATACCGGACGCTACTGCGACGCCATCGGCGAGGACAAGCAGCAGGCCGAGTTCGCCCTCATCGCCGCTGCCGCCGATGAAGCCGATGGTCTCGGCCTGCGGGTCTGCGCCGGTCATGGCCTGAGCTATCACAATACCGCGCCCATCGCCGCCATCGAGGCTATCGAGGAGCTGTCCATCGGCCACGCCATCATCTCCCGTGCCGTCTTCAGCGGACTGGATAAGGCCGTGCGCGACATGCTGGCCATCATCCGCCAGGCGGATTTGTCGTTTTGAGGTCTGCGGCCTTCGTCACAGCGAGGTCGCCACAAAAAGCAAAAAAGCCCTGGGCCGCCATCAAGGCAGCTCAGGGCTTTTTTATCTGGAAAGGGGCCGTCGCCCCTCCGCTCACTCTTCGTCTCGGACTTCCACTACAGTGCCGTCTTTTTCGCGAAGGACTTTACGTTCCTTCTTCAGCTCTTTCTTCTTCTTGCGCTCCAACTCCTTGAGACGCTTTTCATGCTTATAGGGGGAAGGTTTACTCACAACATCCTCCGTACAAAGACCCATCCCAAGAATATGGCCGGCAACTGAAAAACGCTCGCCACGGCCGGCAGTCCATCCGCAACGCGAACGCTCTTAGAGCTTGACCACGTTGGCCGCGGCTGGGCCTTTGGCTCCAGCGACCACGTCAAAAGTGACGCGATCTCCCTCTTGCAGGGACTTGAACCCAGTGGCATTGATCGCCGAGTGATGGACAAAGACATCCTTGCCACCATTTTGCTCGATAAATCCGAATCCCTTGGAATCATTAAACCATTTCACAGTACCTTCAGCCATTTTCATCTTCCTTCTGCTTTTGTACACTTGGTGTACGATTAAATATTGACGGCGCCAGGAGCGCCGTCCCAGAACCGGGCAAACATTGCCTGCGGTGAGTGGGCGTGGTGGGGCAATCGAGTGGGCAAGGCAGGGCTTGAAGGCTCAACGACGACCGCGGCCTTTCTTGACCGGCGGCTTGGCCTCGTTACAGACCAGGGTGCGATGATTGTAATCTTTGCCGTTGAGGGCTTCCATGACCTTGTGGCCTTCCGACCGGCTCGACATCTCGACGAAACCGAAACCCTTCGGCTTGCCGGAAAACTCGTCGCAGATGAGCTTGCAGGAAACCACCGACCCGAATTGCCCACACAAGCCGGCAAGTTCCGGCTCGGTGATGGTATAGGGAAGACTACCGACGAAAAGTTTCATGCTTGTCCCTCCTTGAGGGATGTCATCAGCAAGAACTTTTCAGGATGGTGGGATACAAGGCGATATGCGGAGATATCCAAAAAAGAGCATGCCATTTGATTGAGGTCCTCTGCTTATACTTGCTTTCCACTTTCGACACAACTTCTTTTCTTGCCATCGCGAAAATGGGGCGTCAAGATTGCCGTTGCGGATGCCATCCCAAGCCTATTGCTGGTTGGCCGCTTCACACCGTGCTACCCTGATCGCAGCGGACCTGACCACCTCCTACTGGCATGGCGGCCAGGAATATGCTACAAGGGTGGACATTGGGATCAAGACAAGAATCTTCTGGAGTTGTGCGACGATGGGCTCGAGGTTCATGCCGGGCATGTTTCTGTGCGGACAGCGGCGTGAAGGCAAAAAAACGGGTGTTGCTTTCTTGTGGCTGGAGCAACAATCAGAGTTCAGCTGAGACGCAGCCCACCGTCAGGGGAGGCAAAGTGCTGCTATACGTTCTCGACCTGGCTGGCGTCGCCGTGTTTGCGGTAAGTGGGGTGCTGGCGGCGCGCGATCGCGACCTCGATATTCTCGGCGTCATCGTCGTGGCGGCGATTACCGCTATCGGCGGCGGCACGCTGCGCGACCTCCTCCTCGATCGGCACCCGATCTTCTGGGTCACCGACAGCTGGTACTTGCTGGTGATCGTCGCCGCCGCGCTGGCAACGGTTGTCTATGTGAAAATCTGGCCCCCGCCCGGTGTTTCGCTGCTCGTCGCCGATGCCCTCGGCCTGGCCCTTTTTGCCATCTGCGGCGCCCAATATGCCGAGGCCGCGCATTGCCCGATCCTCATCATCATTCTCATGGGTACCATGACCGGCGTCACTGGAGGCATCATCAGAGATGTCATCACCGCCAAGGTCCCTTTGATCCTTCGGCGAGAGATCTATGCCACCGCCGCCATCGTCGGCGTAGCGGCCTATCTGGCCATGCAGACGCTGGGCGTGCCTCGTGAAGGAGCCTTCTGGGGCGGCATGGCAGTGGTGGTCATTTTGCGCCTGATCGCCATCCGCTGCAATTTGCACCTGCCGATCTTCCAAAAAAACTAGCCGCCGCCTCCGCCCGGATTCGGATTGTCACCAGACCAGGAGACCGCCAGCAAAGAAAGCGCTCCGCGCTCTCAAAGCGGGCACCCTCCCCCCCGGCACTGAATACGGGAAAGTTTTGTCCGATCACACTTTGGCTGATTCCTGTCAGGGGAAATGGAGTGACGAATCGGGGCATTGCAGCAAAAATTGCCGAGCTATGCAACTTGATTTTTTGTTTGGCCCATGTTACGCAATAGCGGTTTCTGCTTTGACGATGCGGAGTAAATAACGATCGGCGTATCCTGCCAATCGGCTGCATCATGTCTCACCCCTGAAGCAAGCCAACCATCGGCATTCGACTGCTGCTCACGGCCAGAGTCAACACCCCTCATGAATCAGGCCTCAAACGGCATGGAAAATCCGCTGCTCATCACTGGCGACACTTTCTGGGCTGGTTTACTGGCGAAGATTCTTTTTTCTCACCTTGCTGCCTGCTCGTCGATCCGGCACGGAGGACGACTTCTGTCTCAAGCACTGCGCCGCATCCAAACTCTTCCACCTGCACAATAGGCTACACTGCCATGATCAAACAGCATTTCCCCCATCTTCTCGCCGCCATATATATCGTGTTTTTCATCGCGCTTGGCATCTCTCCGGTGTCGCGAGAGGTATGGGTGGCAGAAATTACCCCCGTTGTCATTATTTTCACTCTCTTGGTCACCACCTTTTCGGCCTTCAGATTCAGCAATACGGCCTATGCTTTGCTCTCAATCTGGATTTTCTGGCATACGGTCGGCGGTCACTATACCTTCGCCAACGTCCCCTTCGGCTGGGTGAGCGATATTCTCGGCTCGGAACGCAACCATTTTGATCGTATCGGCCATTTTGTCATTGGATTCTATGCCTTTGCCATGGCCGAATGGCTGTTGCGGAAAAAACTCTGCGGCCTGAAGCTGGCTCTCGTTTTCAGCCTGTTCTTTATCATGAGCGTCGCCGCAGCATACGAGATCATCGAGTGGTGGTACGCTGTACTTGAAGGGGGAGAGGCCGGTGTTGAATTTCTCGGCTCACAGGGAGATATCTGGGACGCACAGAAGGATATGTTGTCTGACACCTTGGGGGCAATCGCCTCACTGATGCTGTTCTGTGTCATCAGACCGGACAAAAAGAAGCCCACTCTGCGATGAACGGCCATGGACAATAAAAATACATTTCCCTGACCCCGTACAGCGGATTAAAGTCCTCTGCGTAGAGCTGGCTGGAGTATCGCAACCGCTCAGCCACTCATCGCCGACAGTTTCCACTTCCCGGTCTCTCAACCAAGGAGGACTGCATGGCAGATTCCAGGGACGACGACCACAACAGAGGACTCCCAGAAGACAGATTGGCGCAGTTTTTCCTGGATAACGCCGCCATCTGTTTTTTCAGCTTGAATGAAGATGGAAAGATCCTCTATGGCAACCGTATGGCCTGCCAATCCTTGGGATATACGCTTGAAGAGCTTGCCTCACTTTCCGTCTTCGACATCGACCCCTGCGTTTCCCGCAAAGCCTGGCCAGCCGTTTGGGCACGGCTCTGCATCGAGAAATCCGCCTCTTTCGAAGGGCAGCACCGTCGCAAGGACGGCTCGACTTTCCCCATAGAAGTCGTCGTTACCCTCATCGACTTCGAGGGACAGCGCTATTCAATGGCGCTGACCAAAGATATCACCAAGAGAAAGCGCCTCCACGAGTCCCTGCACTTCACCCAGTTCGTATTCGACAAGGCGCCACTCGGCATCTTTCTTCTCAAGGACGGCGGCGTCATAACCAATACCAACGAGCATTGCAGCAAGTACCTGGGTTATAGCAAGGAGGAATTGTGCAGCATGAATGTCCTCGATATCGACTGTGGCATTGCCCCGCGAGATATCGAGGACATCTGGAGACGACAGCAGCGCCTGGGGGATATCGACACCTTCGAGACCGTCCACCGCAGCAAGGATGGCAGCCAGATTCCCGTCGAGATCAACGGGATCATGCTCGAATTCCAGGGCATTCCCTACAGTGTCTCCTTCGTCAAGGATATCTCCGAACGCAAGGCCGCCGAAGCGCAGCGCCGTCACATCGAGGCGCAGATGCAGGAAACCCAGAAGCTGGAGTCCCTGGGCACCTTAGCGGGAGGAATTGCCCACGATTTCAACAATATTCTCAGCGCCATTCTCGGCTATGCGGAGCTGGCGAAAATAGTCGCCCCTGCCGGCTCCGATACCCATAAATATGTTACCGAAATCGCCAGCGCCGGCCAACGCGCCAAAGAGCTGGTGCAGCAGATTCTCCTTTTCAGCCGTCAGGGGCGCACCGAAAAGGGCCCCATCGACCTTCGTCGAGTGGTCAACGAGGCCTTGAAAATGATGAAGGCCACCTTGCCGGCCAACATCGAGCTCATCGTCATCAGCCCCTCCGACCTCCCCCCAGTGTTCGCCAACGAGATCCACCTGCACCAGATAGTCGTCAACCTCTGCACCAACGCCTCTCACGCCATGAAACCCGAAGGGGGAAGGTTGACCGTGAGCATGTCCGGCACGGTCATCGAAGAACACGATGCCCCGAGCTTTCCCGGGATACAGCCCGGGGAATATCTCAGGCTCGCCGTCACCGACACTGGCTGTGGCATCAACCCGGAAACACTTACCCGCGTCTTCGACCCCTATTTCACCACCAAGCCAATCGGCGAGGGGACTGGCCTCGGGCTCTCCACCATTCACGGCATTGCCAAGGACCATGGCGGCATGGTCAAAGTCTATAGCGAGGTCGGGATCGGTTCGACCTTTCAGGTCTTTCTGCCAGTTGCCACGTCTGAGGCCATATTCCCCGTCGAACTCGCCTCCGGCT
This sequence comes from Desulforhopalus sp., assembly GCA_024710585.1. GTDB lineage: Bacteria > Desulfobacterota > Desulfobulbia > Desulfobulbales > Desulfocapsaceae > Desulforhopalus_A. Next base: position 9,012 of record JANJUM010000114.1, on the reverse strand, counting down.
TGCCCGGAGGCAGCGAATGCATCCTGTTGGTCGACGACGAAAAGGCCCTTCTCGATATCGGCCGGGATTTCCTGGAACGGCTCGGTTATCGGGTTGAAACCAGGGCGAGTTCCATCGATGCCATAAAGGCGTTCGCCATCAACCCAGGCAAATACGATCTGGTCATCAGTGACATGAACCTGCCGAAGATGACAGGCGATGAAATGATCCGCCAGATGAAAGCCATCCGGCCTGACCTCCCCGTTATTCTCTGCAGCGGCTTCAGCGAACGCATCCATGTCCATGCCGAGTCGCTCGGCGTGAAAAAAGTTCTCATGAAACCGGTCATCTTCAGGGATTTGGCCCAGTCCGTCAGGGAGGTGCTGGATAATTGCACGCTGGCCCATTGATCGTGCGCACACAGCACAGGGCCGCATGGCGCAGTTTACTCTCCGGGGGCATGTGCTGCGACTCCTCAGCCCAGCCAGGAAAAAAATCCTGCCTTACCCATTACCCAAAAGCGCTTCGCTCAGCATGGTCAGGCTTGCCCAGTCACTACCCCGCTTGGCTGGTGATTTTTTGGTAGCACAACCACTGCCAAGATGACACAGATGGCGATGTCTCTCTGGACCGCGGGGCGATGAAAGTCACCAGCAAAGGACCTAACTGGGGGTGGTGTCAATCGTCGGTGGAGCACGCCCCCTTTCTCAAACGAAGCTATGCCGAAGTCCCGACCGAACGCCTGTGGACGACTCGTGTGAACCACCGTATTACCGACTTGAAAAAGATCATCAAACTTGCTAAACAGCGAGTCGATCTCAACTGGCGCTCTTTCCCCCGTTTACCGCGCCATGCCTTGGGAATGCCTGCAACCCCGCAGCCTGGATGGTGGAATTGGTAGACACCCGAGACTTAAAATCTCGTGCTCCTCGTGAGCGTGCGAGTTCGACCCTCGCTCCAGGCACCACCGTAGTGTCATCACGAAGCGGATACGTCACACCCGCAGAGTGCGGTCCTTATCTCATCACTCATTGAGAGACATCCTGAGGTCTGCCAAGGTAGCCCGCCAAGAGGTCACGCCCATGGAACAGTATCAGGGGGTTAAGTTCACTTCGCGGCGTCTGGCGGACAATTTTGCCGGCTTTGACGAACCGCTTGTCCTGCTCCACCGTTGGACGCTGCTCCTTTCCCAGCTTGGGCTCGCCCCGCTGCACGAGCAGGGGGCCTATGGCAACCAGTCCTGCCGCACCGCGGAGGGCTCATTTATTATCACCCGCTCGGCCATGCAACCCACCGAAGAGGTCAACCGCGACGAGTATTGCCATGTCGTCCGCTGTGACGCCGCCACCAACAGCTGCGATTTTCACGGCTCTGGCCTGCCCTCCTCCGAGACCCTGCTGCACGGCCTTATTTACAGCCATCATCCCTGGGTCGGCGCCATCCTCCACGGCCACTCGCCGCTCCTCCTGCAACATGCGCCACAACTGCACATCCCCATCACCGGCACCGCCTACCCCTACGGCACCAGAGATCTGGCCTGGGAGGCAGTAGCCATGGTCGAAAAAGCACACCGCTTCTTCAATTTGCGGGACCATGGCTTCGTTGCCCTCGGCCACGACCTGCCTGCCGCCGGGAGGTTGGCGCTAGCAACGTATCGCCGTCTCCTCGACCTGCTGCTCGGGCTAAGCTGAGACAGCTTCAACATTGGAAGTGGTCGCAACGCTTGCCTTGCCATTCGTCGCAGCGGCATTGTGGTGACTAGGAAATTTCTTTAAAATTTTTTTTCGGCAAGTTTTCCCGTCGATTTTGCAACGAATCGAAATAACACCATATTTTGGTGCAATATCAGTATATATACCTAGTTTCGATTACGTATTCATCCCCATTTACCCGTTCCAGCCGATTCTCTATAGTAGCCTCACATCTGATCAATTTTACTCTGGGGAGGTTGATATGAACGACGATTTCGAACAAGGGTGGGAAGTGCTGCAACAGGCCACCCCGATCAATAAAAGCGGTGCTGTGACTACTTCCTGCAAACCATTCGATGGGAAGGAACCCCTGTCTTTCATCATCACCAAAGGCAAGACCAATTCCTGGGTCGATGACCTCTATCTTTATGGCAGTCTCGAGCAAGTGCCTCCTGTGTACCACTGATCAGGAGTCATTCCCGCGACGATCGGCATCAAGACGGCGTCGCGATGCAGCCTGCTCATCCAGGCATTCCAGAACAGAAAAAGCCCGGCGGGAAGACCATCCCACCGGGCTTTGTTTTCCTGGCGGGCCCAATCACCGCCAGGGTGTTCATACCTGCAGCAATCAGTCGGAACTGATCGAGGCGCTGTTGGAGGTTGATCCGGAACCAATGGCGACGTTGGCCGACAACCCTACAGTGCCAGTGTTGACCAGCCCACCGCCGACAGTCGAATCCTTCACCTGGATCGATCCCATGTTGGCGCTGGCATTCCTGCCCAGAGCCACGTTTGCGGCGGCGCCGATATTGGCCTGATTGACCAGCCCACCCTTGACCGAACCATCCTTGACCTGGATGGCACCCATGTTGGCATTGCTGTTGCTGCCAATGGCCACGTTGGCGGCAGCGCCGACGTTGGCCTGGTTGACGGCTGCACCCTTGAGCGAGCTGTTTTTGACCTGAATCGCGCCGAGGTTGGCATCGCTGTTTTTCCCGATGGCCACGTTGGCGGCGGCACCGACATTGGCCTGGTTGACCACCGCCCCTTTGACCGAGCTGTTGGCGATCTGCACCGAGCTCATATTGGCACTGGTTCCTTTCCCGATGGCCACGTTGGCGGCGCCGGCAGTGTTGCCGACATTGACTACCGCACCTTTGACATCCGAGCCCTTGATCTGCGTCGATCCCATATTGGCGTTGCTGTCTTTGCCGATAGCCACGTTGGCAGCGCCAGCGGTATTTCCGACATTGACCACCGCGCCCTTGACGCTCGAGTCTTTGATCTGCGTCGAACCCATATTGGCGTTGGCGTTCTGGCCGATGGCCACGTTGGCTGCGCCAGCGGTGTTGCCAACATTGACCACCGCACCTTTGACATCCGAGCCCTTGATCTGCGTAGAACCCATATTGGCGGTGCTGTCCTTGCCAATAGCGACGTTCGCCGCGCCAGCGGTGTTGCCGACGTTGACTACTGCCCCCTTGACGCTCGAGTCTTTCAACTGCGTCGAACCCATGTTAGCGGTTGCGTTTTGGCCAATGGCCACGTTGGCGGCGCCAGCGGTGTTGCCGACGTTGACCACCGCGCCTTTGACATCCGAGCCCTTGATCTGCGTCGAACCCATATTGGCGGTGCTGTCCTTGCCGATGGCCACGTTCGCCGCGCCAGCCGTGTTGCCGACATTGACTACCGCGCCCTTGACAGTCGAACCTTTGATCTCGGTAGAACCAAGATTGGCGGTGGTGTTCTGGCCAATAGCCACGTTGGCCGATGCGGCGGTATTGCCAACATTGACCACCGCTCCCTGGACCTTGGAGTCCTTGAGTTGAGTTGAACCGAGGTTGGCGGTATTGTCCTTACCAATGGCCACGTTAGCCGATGCATAAGTATTGCCGACGTTGACCACCGCCCCTTTAACCTCGGAATCCTTGAGCTGAGTGGAACCGAGGTTAGCGGTATTACCCTGGCCAATGGCTACGTTGGCCGATTGCATGGTATTGCCGACATTGACCACCGCCCCCTGCACCTTCGAACCCTCCAACTGCGTCGAGCCAAGGTTGGCCGTGTTGTCCTTGCCGATGGCCACGTTAGCCGACTGGCTGGTATTGGCGGCGTTGATCACCGCGCCCTTGATGTCCGAGTCCTTGACCTGTGTCGAACCGAGGTTGGCGGTATTACCCTCGCCAATGGCGACGTTGGCCGACTGGGTAGTGTTGGCGGCATTGATCACCGCGCCCTGGACTTTCGAACCCTGCACCTGGGTCGAACCGAGGTTGGCCGTGTTGTCCTTGCCGATGGCCACATTGGCCGACTGGCTGGTGTTGGCGGCGTTGATCACTGCACCCTTGATGTCCGAGTCCTTGACCTGCGTCGAACCGAGGTTGGCGGTATTGCCCTCGCCAATGGCAACGTTAGCAGATTGCTTGGTATTGCTGGCGTTGATCACCGCCCCCTGCACCTTCGAGCCTTCTACCTGCGTCGAACCGAGGTTGGCCGTATTGTTTTTGCCGATGGCGACGTTGGCCGACTGCTTGACCTGTCCGGTGTTGATCACCGCGCCTTTGATGTTCGAGTCCTTGACCTGGGTGGTGGCCATGTTGGCGGTGTTCTTCTCGCCGATGGCAACGTTGGCAGACTGCTCCACCTTGCCGACATTGATCACCGCCCCCTTGATCTCCGAGCCCTTCACTTGAGTGGTGGCCATATTGGCGGTATTATCCTTGCCAATAGCCACGTTTGCCGCCTGCTTGACGTCGGCGGTATTGATTACCGCCCCCTTCACCTTCGAGCCTTCGAGCGCCACCGAACCCATGTTGGCGGTATTGCCCTGGCCGATGGCAACGTTGGCGGCCTGCTTCACCTTGGAAGTGTTGACGACAACCCCTTTTACTTCAGAGTCTTTGATTGTCATCGAACCCATGGCCGCCTTGTTGTCCTCGCCAATGGCGACGTTGGCGGCCTGAGACGCCTCTGATTTGTTGGCGGCCACGCCTTCGATTTTCGACGCTGCCATGCCGTACGATGCGTTCATCGCCAGCAGCACGGCTGCAGTCAGCATGATCTTCTTCATTGTCTTCCTCCACGAATGTTGAGTGTTGTTCCCTGCGATACGCGACAACTACCGGTTTTTTTCTGTAAGCGGTCTCTGGCGAGCACTCTCGCTGCGCCTGAACCGGTTTTCCCTGCCCTCCCGACAGGAGTGTCATGGCGTGAGCCTGGTTCGCACCCGGAACCTCGACATCACGCGCTATTGTACATCAGCCGAACACGCAAATCAAAGAAGGGGTCGAAAAACTCCCTCCTACAGATCGAGGCAGGAGTAGACCTGTCTCGACCATGGAATGGCACTTCCCAGGCGCGGCACGCAAGACTCGCCTTGGCCAGGTTTTCGCTCCCTCGCCAGGGCGAGTATCCCGGTTATCGAAGCGCTCGCCAGAGATGTGCCGTCGATGAAGTTATAGCCGTTACCGGGTATGGTAGTGAAAATGTTGGTCGCCGGGGCCACGGCATCGGCCATGACCGCCAGGCGCCGGTTGGGCAGGGGGCGCCCCTGCTCGTCGAACCCGGCGACGCTGATCACCTTGTCATGGGAAGCGGGAAAGGCGAGGCGCTCGGCATTGGGATCGTTGCCCACCGGAGCCGCGAACACCATCCCCTGCTCATGGCCGCTGTCGATCATCACCCCCAGCAGGTCATCCTCGACATAGGCGCCGAGGCTGAGGTTGACCACGTCAGCCTTGGCGAGAATGGCGGCATCGACCGACTGGACCAGCGACGTCGAGAAGCACTCGCCCCGGGCGGTGTCACGGTCTACCTGACGGCAGGCGCGCAAGGCAAGCAGCGCTACCTGAGGAGCAATGCCAACGATGCCGCAATCATTGTTCGCCGCACCGATAATCCCGGCAACGGCTGTACCGTGCACCTCACCCTGGTAGGGGCTGTCGTCGATGAAGTTCTGATGGCCGACCACGCGCGAGCGCAAATCCTCGTGTTCCACCTCCACCCCGGTATCGATTACCGCCACGGTCACCTTCTTGCCGCTGACCTTGTCATGCAATGCCGGCAGATCGAGCATGGTGACAAGATTTTGCATTGAACTGAGCGGATCTTCCTGTCCCATGGTGGCAAAGACGTAGTTGGGTTGCGGGTTATGGACGCCGGCCTCCATTTTCAGAGATGCTGCCACTTCCGCCGCGTCCCGTTTCACCGACGACACCACCATGATACGATTGAGCGAGCGCAGGACTGTCTTCTTCCCGACCTCGAGCCCATATTTTTTCGCAACCCTATCCAATCCGTCCAAGCCGGCTTTATCGTTATCGACCAGAAAAACCACCTGGCCGGGCACATGTTGAACGGTCTTGCCCCTTTTGAGGTCCTTGCCATCGACTCTTCCCCCAACCGGCAGGCGGGCCTGCACCTCCTGGGCCGAACCGCCGCCATAGGCCTGGACCGCTGTCGGGGAGGGTGGCTGATACACCCAGCCCCCGGGCTGTCCACCGTCAACGATAATGGAGGCCTGATTGGCCTCGTTCCGGTAACCGACGGCGGCGTTGGCGGCGTTGGCCGCTGTGGCGGCATTGACCACCAGGCCTTGCAACGTGGTTCTTTCGAGGGAGACGGCCCCCTGTGTGGCTGAATTGGCGGTGCCCACGGACATGTTGACGCTTTTATCGAGTTGAGCGGTGTTGACCACCTTGCCGCGGATGGTGCTGTTCTCAACGCGGATGGCGCCCTGTTCGGCGCGATTGTCAGTTCCAACCGCCGCATTGGCCTTGAGGTTGCCGGCGGCGGTATTGGCCACGGTGCCAGCAAGCACGGAGTTGCGCACTGTCACCGTCGATTGGTTTGCCTGGTTCCTCGTTCCGGCGGCGATATTGACGCTGCCGCTCCCGCTAGAACTGTTGGAGAGGCTTCCGCCGACGAGGCTGTTCTTCACCACAACCGACGACTGGCTGGCCTGGTTGTCCCTGCCGACTGCCACGTTGTTCACATTTTTGGTCGCTCCGCTGTTATGCACGCCTCCCTTGAGCGTGGACTGACTCACCGAGATCGAGCTCTGGGTGGCGGTGTTGCTCTTGCCTGAGGCGACGTTTAGCGAACTGCCGCTGTGCATGGTGTTCACGACGATGCCGCCGACCTTGGCGTTTTTCAGGGATATCGATGAATGCGCGGCGGTGTTGTCACTGCCAGCCGCAAGGTTGACACCACGCTCTATCGCTTTCGGGGCGTTGATTACATCGCCCACCACCTCGGAAGCGGCGAAACCGCCGCGGGCCAGAAGCAGGCTGCCGAGGAGGATCGCCCACACTGCTGCCGCGGTGGCGGACGATGCGGGCTTGGGGCGAAAGAGCATGATCAGCACATTATCGTTGACTGCATTGCCGTAGCTCAGAACGATGCGGATTCATCGTTTTCTCTTGTGGCGAAAAGCGGGCTGAGTCGATCAGGGCTGAGGATCATCATCTGCCTCCATTTTTTCCTTTCACTTCACCGTCTCGGCAAAGAGAACCACGCCTGAGCCTTGCAGAGTGCGCAGCGCCTTTTCACCGCCAACCGCCGAACCTATGATGAGCACATAACGCCCCTCCCGACTCGGTCCGTCGCTCACCGAGGCATTTATCTGCCGCAGCAGGTCGCGAATCTCCTGTTCTGACGCCGTTGGCCTGAAAACCACATTGATCGCCAGCCGACCGCTCTCGATCGCCACCTGCGAAGCGCTGAGCGTCGAATAGGTGGTCTGCTGGGTAGCCGGAATCAGCAGGAAGACGAGAGCGACCGCCTGCACGGCGGCCAGCGCCCAAGGTATGGTTATCGATTCCTGCAACCGCTGCCAGGTCTGGGCGAGATACGCGCTCAGCCCGCGACCACGGGGGACACGCTGACCGGCCTTACCCTTGCCTGCGCCAATGTTCGCCGCAACCTGCGCGAAGATCGCCTGCGACGGTGCCGGCTCGCAGGCGTCGAGCTTCCGGTACAGCCGCTTGAAGCCCTGAAATTCATTGCATTCATCCTGCAATGCGCGGTCTTCTGCGAGAAGACGCTCAAAAGCGTTTCGTTCGCCGCCGGCGAGGCGATTATTGCAGTAATCGGGAATCATGTGTGACATATCGCGTTCTTCAGTGCTCATAGCCAGTAATGTGATGTTTTTCAAGGATGTCCCTGAGGGCCTGTTTTGCATGGAACACCCTTGTTTTTACAGTGTTTTCCGGAATGCCGACGAGCTGCGCCACCTCGGCATAGCTGAATTCCTGATAAAAGACCAGTTCGAGAATCTCGCGGTGCTTCACCTTGAGCGTCTGCAGTGCGGCCTTGACGGCAGCGGAGGTCGACCTGTTCTCGACTCGGAACTGGCTGGTAGTGTCGGCTCCCTCGTATTCCTCTTCGAAGGGCACGTAGCGCCTGTCCTTTCTGTACTCCCGATAGATGATATTGCGGGCGATGCCGATCAGCCATGTGGTAATCCTCCCGTCTCCCTTGAAGGCGGCGCTTTTCTGCCATGCCACCGTGTATGTCTGGACGAGGATATCGTCTACCAGGCTTTCGTTACCGGCCATCTTCTGCACATAGCGGGCGACCTTGCCGTAGGATGACTCGTAGAGCTGCTGGAAGGCTGCGGAGTCCCCTGCCGCCACCCTTCCCACCAGCCCTTTTTCTATCTTGAGCTCCTCGTCCGTAACCATATGTGTCTGTGCAGATGGAAAAGGTTCAAAAAAACTCTGAAAAAGAGAGGATGGCACATTGATTCGCGCCCTCTCGCGAAAAAGCCGGGAAAGGGGCAGCGAAGTACGCCCCAGGTCCGTCCGCATCCGGTGCAGCGGAAGATGCAAATGACATCTTCTATTATACTACCGCCACAGGAAAGATGGTACGGCAGCATGGAAGATTCTTCAGCGAATTCGCCCATGATTGTCCACGAAGGGAGCGGTGCTTCTCTTTGTCATGCAGAGGAGGCCCCTCAACCCTCAACGCCAGCGCTGCCGGCCCAAATCGGGAAGCCACGATTATTTTGTTACGCAGCGAACTTTTTTTGAACCTTTGTCCGGCTCCAGGCGACAAAAGGACATAAGCAAACACATTGACGGGTAGGATGTCCGATCAATGCACCCACAACAACACAGTAAAAAGGAAGACAATCATGAAGAAAACACTGGTAGCAGGAGCGCTTGGTCTGTCTGTGGTAATGGGTTTCTCCACCGCTTGGGCGGCTTCGACCATCGACGGCAAGGTCACCAACCAGAGCAAGGTGGAGCAGGCGGCGAACATCGCCATCGGCGAGAACAACAAGGCGGCCATGGGCTCGGTGAGCATCAAGGACTCCACCGTCGGCAAGACCGGCGTC
>JANJUM010000075.1 GCA_024710585.1 Desulforhopalus sp. | reverse complement strand
CTTTGTGGATGCCTGGGGTTGTGCGAGCAACATGGCGAAAACCGTGAAAATGGTTTTAAATACTCGGCGGCTCGTGCCGCTGCGCCAAGAAATTGGGTGATTGTAGTCCAAGGCGCGCCGAATTACAACCAATTCGGCGCCGTTTCGTCCCAGCCGGCGGGATATTTCGACCTTTTGTCGCGCATATGAGTATTGCTGATCGGTGACATCAGCGATACCAAATACCAGGTCAGAAGAGAAGACCCCGGCGGACCCCGCCAGGGAGTGCAAGGAAGATCACATGGTGCGTCTGCAGGATCCACAGCTGCTGCGGCTTCTCGCCTTTCTGGCGCGGTGCGCTGATGCCGTTTTTCTCGACACCTCGCGGCCGGATGGGGAAAACCGCCAGTCTCTCCTTTTTGTCGAGCCTCGCGAACGCCTGCGCTGCCGGCCGGAGGATGACCTGCAGCACTATCTGCACACCCTGCAGCAGCGCCTCGGGGCAGGTTACTACCTTGCCGGGTGGGTGGCCTACGAGTTTGGCGCCATGCTTGAGGCGGGGCTGAAGCCGGCGGTGGGGGAGGTGTGGCGGGGCAAGACCCTGCTCGCCGATTTCGGCGTCTACGACGAGCCGCGCCGCTTCGACCATGTCAGCGGCGAGAACGATTTTCCCCGGGGTGGGGCAGCGCTAGCCGAAGCGGAAGACTACCGCATCGACAACCTCCGCGCCAACATGGCCGAGGAGGAGTTCGTCGCCGCCCTGGAGGCGGTGCGCCGCTATATCGGCGCCGGGGACAGCTATCAGGTCAACTACACCATGAAGCTGCTCTTCGATTTTCACGGGTCGGCGGAGCGTCTTTACCTCGACCTGCGGCGTAACCAGTCGGTGGGCTACGGGGCCTATCTGCGCCAGGGCGGGGAGTGTATCCTCTCCTTTTCACCGGAGCTGTTCTTTCGCAAATGCGGTGCGGAGATCACCGCCCGGCCGATGAAAGGCACCATGGGGCGGGGCCGCTACGGTGCCGAAGACCGCGAGATGATGCGCCTGCTCCATGAAGACGGCAAGAATCGCAGCGAGAACGTGATGATCGTCGACCTCCTTCGCAACGATCTGTCGCGGCTGCTGCACAATCACGGGCAGAGCCGCGTCTACGTGCAGTCGCTTTTCGACGTCGAGCCCTACGAGAGCCTGCTGCAGATGACCTCCACCGTCAAGGCGGCGGCGTCCGCCGCGACGATGGGCACGCTCAAGCTCACCGAAATCTTCCGCGCCCTCTTTCCCTGCGGCTCGATCACCGGCGCCCCGAAGATTCGCACCATGGAGATCATCGACGAACTCGAGGTGGGACCGCGCGGCGTCTATACCGGGGCCATCGGCTATTTCGCCCCCGACGGCTCGGCTGCCTTCAGCGTGCCGATCCGCACCCTGGTGCTTGGCGGTGGCCGTGGCGAAATGGGGGTCGGGGCGGGCATCACCTACGACTCCGACCCCCACGAGGAATGGCGCGAGTCGCTGCTCAAAGGGAGTTTTCTCACCCATCTTCAGCCGCCGTTCCACCTCTTCACCACTATGCTGTGGTGCCGGCGTTGGGGCTATGTGCTTCTCGAAGCCCACCTGCGGCGTCTCGTCGAGGCTGCGGAATTCTTCAAGTTCTCCTGTGACAGCGAGGAGATTTCACGGCAGCTGGCGGTGCGTGCCGCCACTTTCGCCAGCGAGTGGGTGCGGGTGCGGGTGGCCCTGGAAAAGGACGGGCGGGTGGAGATACGGGCAGCGACGGCGGGCGAGCCGGGAAGCTTCGCCCTGCCCCGGCGGCCGGAGACGGTGACAGGGCCCCTGCCGCGGGTCGACATCTGCAGCCAGCCGGTAATCGGCGACGGCCCCTGGCTCTTTCATAAGACCTCGCGGCGCGAGCGCTACACCCGCGAGTATGAGGATGCGACAGCCGCCGGGCTCTACGATCGCCTCTTCTGTAACGAAAGGGGCGAGGTCACCGAGTCGTGCATCGCCAATCTCATCGTCTACAAAGAAGGTGTGTACCAGACGCCACCGGTGGCCTGCGGCCTCTTGCCGGGGGTGATGCGGGGCGACCTGCTGGCGGCGGAGAGCCCGTTGCTGGTGGAGAGGGTGCTGAGCGAAGAGGATCTGCGCCGGGCGGAGGCGCTCTTTCTCTGCAATGCGGTGCGCGGTATCGTCAGGGTGGCGCTGGTGTGAGGGAACGCTCGTGGTGCAAGCCGGCCCTGAGGTTTTACAGAAGTGCTGAAGGGTGGTGATGGGTCTGCCGTCGACGGTCAGGAGATAGTGGCCGGCGGCGGTCCTGACCGATCAATGCACGGTGGGGGACTCCTCGGCCGGGGCGGCTGGCGCGGGGGGGCTGATCAGGCTGTGTTCGGCCCCGAGGCGGCGGGCCAGCGTCATGAACGACGAAGGCAGGGGAATGTCCCGTTCCTCGATGAGAAAACCGAAATCCTTGGCCCGCTGCAGGGTGCGCGAGCTGTCGATGCCCTGCTGGTGGTCACAGAGGGTCTGGATGCGCAGGGCGTCGCTGAGTTCGCCGCACAAGTCGGCCATGTCTTTGCCGAGGGCCAACATCTCCTGTTCGATGATACCGCGGTTGTCGCGGCGGAAGGCAGCCACCGCCGCCTCGGGGTTGTCGATGCCAAAGACCTCGTTGGTTATGGCTCCGGCCAGTCTGAGCTGGTAGCGGGGGTCGTCCCCCGGCCGCTTGGTCGCGAGTTTCTGACGCAGTACCTTGAAAAAGACCATCTGTACCACGGCGACTGCCTCGCGCAGGGCGGAGAGCAGCGGAGAGTTATCGTTCGTCGTCATCTCACAGCACCAGTTTGACCGCAGCGCTCATTTTCAGCCGCTCGTAAATGGCCAGCCGCACCGCCTCGTCGGGGACCACCAGTTCGGCGTTGACGCTGACATAGCGACCCTTCGAGCTGCGGCGCGACGGGCTGACCAGCACCTCCTGGGGACTGCAGGCGGCAACGATGGCCTGATGGAGGTGCTGCTGGTCTTCACCGATAACCGTGTAGGTCCAGGCGCAGGGGTAGATGATTTCCGGTCGCTCTCCGGGTTGGGCGGGCTGCAGGATCGGCGGGATTTTCATATGACGACTCGCGGGGTTGACATTTTCCGGAAAACCTGAGTGCCACACTAGTACACTCTGTGTGGTTCCCCGTCAAGGGGTGTCCCGTCCCTCTGGCTCTGCCGGTTTTTCGCAGTTTTTGGCAAGAGAGTTTGGTATTCGCTCCATGCCGTGCTAGAATTGCTTCAGAGGAATCAGCTGCTACGGGCGGAAGGCGCGGGCGAAGGCCTGTTTTACAACGAGAGAGCGACAAGGTGGATCGACAGCAGAACACTGAAATGCAGAATGCCCTGTTCGATAGCGAGGCCCAGAAACGAGCGATCATCGAGGGGTTCTCGGGGATCCTCATCCTTTTTGATCGCGACATGAAGGCCCAGTGGATCAACCGTCTCGAGCACTCCCGCGAGGCGGACACCATCGGCCGCAGCTGCCACGAGATCTTTTGCTCCAAAGGCGACCGCTGCGACAACTGCGCCTTTCGCAAGTGCCTGCAGTCGGCTCATATCGAGTCGACTATCCAGCGTACCGGCATCTTCGGCATTGACGGCGACGAGGTGGTCTTCGATATAACCGCCTCGCCGGTCAAGGACCCGCAGGGCAATGTCTCGGGGATCATTGGCATCGCCCAGAACGTCACCGAGCAGTACCGTCTCGAGCGCCAACTGCGCCATACCCAGAAGATGGAGGCCATCGGCACCCTGGCCGGCGGTGTCGCCCACGATTTCAACAATGTCCTGACGCCGATCATGGGCTATGCCGAGATCATCCGCCTCAAGATGAAACAGGATGGCCTGGTGGACCAGGCGGTGTTCGACTACCTCGACGAGATCCTCAAGGCAGCCAAGCGCGCCAAATCCCTGGTGGAACAGGTGCTCACCTTCTCGCGCAGCGTCGAGAAGAAAGAGGTTCTGCAGTACCTGCACCCCATCGTCAAAGAGGTGCTCAAGCTGATGCGCTCGACGCTGCCGAGTACCGTGGTCATCCATGAGAAGATCGACGAGCACTGCGGTCGTGTCCTCATCGATCCGGTGCAACTGCATCAGGTGCTGATTAACCTGTGCACCAACGCCGCCCAGGCCATGGCCGGGCGGCATGGGGTGATGAATGTCAGCCTGGGGCTCGCGGCGCCGACCGGCGATGGCAAGGAGTGGCTGGAACTGGCGGTGGCCGATACCGGTTGCGGTATCGAAGAGGATCATCTCGAGCGCATCTTCGAACCCTACTTCACCACTAAGGAGAAGACCAGCGGTACCGGTATGGGGCTGGCCATGGTGCATGGCATCATCAGCCGCCAGGGAGGCTATGTCAAGGTAGAGAGCGAGGTCGGCAAGGGATCTATTTTCCGCGTCTATCTCCCCGTGGCGCAGAAGGAGGTGGCGGCGGATCACGTGCTCTCGCTGAGTGACCTGCAGACCGGCTCGGGGCGCATCCTCCTCGTCGACGACGAGGAACAGGTGGTGCAGGTCACCGGGGCCATTCTGCAGAGCCTTGGCTACCAGGTGGCAGGCAGGACCTCACCACGCAAGGCCCTGGCCGATTTTTCCCGCGAGAGCCAAAGCTTCGACTTGCTGATGACCGACCTGACCATGGCCGAGCTGACCGGTCTCGAACTCAGCCAGCAGGTGAAGACGTTGCGTCCCGACCTGCCCATCATCCTCATCACCGGCTATTCCGACCAGATCTCCAAGGATGCGGCGCTGGAGGCCGGCGTCGACGAATACTGCATGAAGCCCATCTCCATGCGCGAGCTTTCGGCGGTGGTCGGCAAGTTTCTCGGCAACGGCAGCAAGGCCGCCCGCCCGCCGCGTCATCTCGGCGGCTGAGGGTCCGCCTCGCCGGCGCACTTTTCTCGTTTCTCGCTTCTTCCCCCTGAGCCGCAGGTGTCACTCGCGGTGGTTTCTTTTGCGATGTTCCGCGCCACGATTCGTCGCCGCGACTGCTGTCGATCGTGTCAGGCCCGGTTCTCCGCCTTCTGTGGCGGGCTGGTCCGCCAAGGCAGGCGGCAGCCTCTGCAATAACCAACGCTCTCGGCCATGTCTGGTGCGTTTCGACCTTGATTGCGGTCCACACCCCTTGCGGCGAGTGCCGACGGCTTAGCGCCGAGGTCTTGCGGCGCTCATGCGCGTCGGGGATGTCCGGGTCCTGGCCGCCACTGACAATATTTTGACGGAGCTGTCCTGCGCCCTGCAGTCCGGGGCCCGATGCCGATCGGAACAGGGGCTGGACTTTCTAGCCGTTCTCGGCGTTGACCAGGGCTATCTGCCGGTTCAGGGTCCACAGATCATAGAGCCAGCCGATGAGAAAGAGGCCGCCGGTGAAGAGGTAGAGGATGCCGGTCAGCCATTTGTCGAGGTACATGCGGTGCGCCCCGAAGACGCCGAGGAAGGCGAAGAGCAGCCAGGCGACGTTGTAGTCCTTCTCC
>JANJUM010000041.1 GCA_024710585.1 Desulforhopalus sp. | reverse complement strand
GAACCAGGTGCCGGGCACCTTGGCGTAGGTGTCGGCGGGAAAGAGGGCGACGGGGTCGTCGCCGGGAATGGCCGGGGATTCGACGATCGCGGTACCTCCGGGGCGCAGGGCGCCGAGGATGTCGCGCAGGGTCTGCACCGGTGAAGGCCGGTGATAGATGATGCCGAGGAGGAAGATGACGTCGAAGGAGAGCGAGAACCAGGGCAGGTGTTCGACGCCGAGGAGGTCGATGTGCAGCTCGTCGCGGCCGGCCATGGCGTTCAGGGCGGAGAAACAGTAGAAGTGCTGGATGGTCGGCTCGAAGCCGAGGACCAGTTTGGGTTTGGCTGCCGCCATGCGGAACATGTAGTAGCCGTTGTTGCAGCCCACGTCGGCGACGATCTTGCCCTCGAGGTCGGGGAGCGCCGCGGCGAGTCGCTGCCACTTGCGGTCGCTCTGCCACTCGGCGTCTACGGCCGTGCCGAAGACCGAGAAGGGGCCTTTGCGCCACGGCATGAAGCGGCGCAGATCGTCTTCCACCTCGCGTCGCTGGTGTTCGTCGAGTTCCTCCGCCCGGCCGATGACCACCTCCGGCCCCTGGCAGTCGACGTGGCGGGCTCGGTAACCGGCAAGACGGGCCGCCGGCTGGCGATAGCGGAGAAAGCCCTTCTTGTCCTGTTCCGCCCATTGCCGGCGGCGGCGATGCTCGGCGGCGATGGCCTCGCGGTCGGCCTGCGGCGCAAGGAAGGGGAGATATGCGGGGAGCATGGGGCTAGAGGGCCTTGACGGCCACCAGGGAGGAGAAGTTGAACCAGCGGAAGTAGCACTCGACCTCGGCGAAGCCGGCCTGGGAGAGCATCGCCCGGTTTTCGTCGGCGGAGAAGGGGATGAGCACGTTTTCCAGGGCTTCGCGTTTTCTGGCGATCTCCAGCTCCGAGTAGCCGCGCGACTTCTTGAACTCGTGATAGATGTCGATGAAGTGGCGGTTCAGCCGCGGCTGGTGGCTGATGGTCTTCTCGCTCATCAGCAGCACCCCGCCGGGGCGGAGGCTCGCTGCCAGGCGGCGGAGGAAGTCCGGGCGCTGCAGCGGCCGGATGAACTGCAGGGTGTAGTTGAGGACGATGGCCCCGGCGCCGGGGTGGTCGAAGTCGACGATGTCCTCGAGAAGAAAGGAGACCTGGTCGGTCTTGCCGTGCAGCTCCGCCTTGAGCCGCGCCTTGTCGAGCATGGCTTGCGAGTTGTCGATGCCGATGAAACGGAGCCCCTCGGCGGGGAGGAGGCGGCTCAAGGCGAGGAGGCTCGAGCCGGTGGCGCAGCCGAGATCGTAGACGGTGTCCCGGGAGAGGAGGAGCCGTTGCAGTAGGTGCGCGGTGGCCTCGATAACCTCGCGGTAGAAGGGGATGGAGCGGCCGACCATGTCGTCGAAGACTTCCACCACCCGTTCGTTGAAGGTAAAATCCTCGGAGACCGAGGCGATGTGAAAGAGGCTGTCCCTGGAGCTCATGGGCTTGCGCGATCGGTTACAGTGTCAAAGGAGAGGTGGAGGGGGCTATGGCCGGCCACTATACCACCACCGCAGCGGCTGGCAAAGCAAAAGCGGTGCGGCAGGGGGGCGGGGCATGGCGGCTGCAAAATGGCCTTGCCTTGCGCCATGGCAGCCGGTATAAACGAGGAACTTCCGCCAGGAGACCGGCGGGCAACATGGTGGTGGTCAGGCAGGGCGCGATCGCCGGGCAGGCCGCCGGCCAGGCAAGGAAAAGCGAAGCATTCACCAGGATCCATATATGGCAAGCGAGTTGGCATTAGAGGAAATTTTCAGCAGGTACAAGGCCGATCCCTTCGACTATGTCGATGTCCACTCGGTGCACACCGGGCGGGTCACCTTCAAGGCGGCGCTGGGGCAGGAAGTGGTCGCCCCCTCCGGGGAGTGGCTGCAGGTCCCGGGTACGCCCCTGTACGAGATCGACCGCGAGCGCAACCCGCGCTTGGTCGGCTCCCAGGTCAACGGCATCGTCGCCGCGGTGGAGACGCAGCTTGATGGCTGTTTCGTCGAGGCGGGGGTGAAGCTGATGACCATCAAGCACCCGCTGAAAAAAAAGGAGATCATCGAGAATATCCTCAAGGATGTGCTCTTTCTCTTTCCTGCGCCGGAGACGGCCAAGTACTTCTTTGCCATGGACATCCAGTCGCGCATCGACAAGAAGGGGGCGCGGGCGGTGAGTGTCGAGCCGGGCGACGAGGTGCTGACCATGTCCCTGATGAAGCGGGACACGCCCATATATTATACTGGCGAGCGTGGCGTCATCTATTCGGTTTACTTCAAGCCCGGGGTTTCGGTGCCTCAGGGGGAGCCGCTGTTCGGTGTCTGCGCCCCGGAGAAGTTGCCGCTCATCCAGAAGATCATCACCCGCGTCAAGGCCGAATGGGACAGTGAGCACTGATCCCGCCATGCCGACCACGGCGGGGAGCGGCGCCAACCGGCCGTCGCGTACCGAGCTGCTGCACAAACTGCAGCGCGAACTCGAGGCCCCCGACCTCGCCGTTTTCGGCGACACCTGCCGTGTCGGGCGCTACGGCGCCTTCGTTGGCTCGGTCATCGAGAGCCACTCCCAGCTGCCGCGGGCCATGGACTATGCCCGCAGCCATATCGCCGAACTGGCCCTGAAAGGCCGCAGCGCCGCCAGCGGCACGGTCATCCTCGCCGACCGCCTCAGCCAGGGCAAAGGCCGTTTCACGCGCAGCTGGCATGCCCCGCCGGGCGGGCTGTGGGGCTGCATGATCTTTGCCGACACCCTGCTGCCGCGCTGGCGTGGCTTGATGCCTCTGGCGACGGGCGTTTCGTGCTGCCAGGCGGTGCGCGAGCACTGCGGGGTCGAGGCGGTCATCCGCTGGGTCAACGACGTGCTGGTCGAGGGAAAAAAGCTCGCCGGATTTCTCGTCGAGGGCTATCGCGAGCCCATCCTCGGCGAGGAATACGCCCTGATCGGTTTCGGTATCAATGTCAACAACGGCGAGTTTATCGGTGAATTGGAAAACAGCGCCGTCAGCCTTGCCGAGCTCTGTGGCGGGCCCGTCGACCTCGCCGGGCTGACTACCACCTTTCTCGCCAAACTGGCCTGTAACTTCGGTATCCTCCTTGCTGAGGAAGAGTTCTTCCTGCGCGAGGGTCGCTTCTCCGGCGTCGCCGGGCGCCATCTCCTTCTGCAGCGCTGGCTGGCACTGTCCGACAGCGTTGGCAAGCGCATCGTCTACGGTTTCGACGTCGTCACCGCCCCGCAGTATCAGGCCGAGGTCGTCGGCATCGACGAATATGGCGGTCTGCAGCTGCGTCATGGCGACGGCACGCTGACCACCGAATACAGCGGCGAGATCCGCTACCTCTGAGTATCCCCCGTCCCGCCGTCCGTCCAGTCCCGTATCCCGTCGCCCCGGGTCCTTTTAAAAGGCGAGCCGTAGACCGGCTCCGAGAAAGACCGTGTCGGTGTCGATGTTGCGCTCGTCGTTATCGAGGTCAGCCGAGTCGTTGAAGCGGTAGTTGGCATTGATGTCGGCGTAGAAGCCCGGCAGCAATTCGAGGTTGAGGCCGGCGCGCAGGGCGAAGAAGGGTTCGTCGGCGAACTCGTCGTTACTGTAGACGATACCGATGCCAGCGCCGACATAGACGGAACGGCCGAAGAGCACGTAGGCTTCAGGGGCCAGTGCGGTCTCCCCGAAGCGGTCGGGGAGCAGTTCGAGGTCGAGTTCGACGCCGAGCAGCGACGGCCAGAACTGGTAGGAAACAAGATAGGAGACGCCGCTCTCGTCGAACTTTTCGTCATCGAATTCGATATCCTCGAGGGTTACCCAATAGCTGGCGCCGCCGCCGATGCGGTGGGCGTCGCCGGAGGCGGCAAGCGCCGGGGAGATGGACAGCAGCAGCATGAGGGCCGCCGGTGCGAAGGCGTTCATATGAGGTTCTCCTTGATGGTGAGGGCCCTTGTCGGGGCCGGATCGGGCTGGTAGGCATGGTCGTCGGCCGCTGCCGGCTTCGCTGAATGTCGTGGTGCCCGCCGCAGCTGGCGCCAGGAGACGATATCCCGCTGGAAGAGGTTGCGTCCGTAATTATGGAGCATGGTCAGTGCTTCCTGCAGCATCGGTCCGGAGAGGCGCAGGCGGTCGAGACGCTCCAGCGGCAGATGCTGGGCCACCCGCAGCACCTTGACCGTGCCGGGGGAAAGGGGCGTGGTCACCGTGGCGGCGCTGCGGCAATGAGAGCAGACGAGGGCGCCCCACTCGGGATGGAAGTGGCATTGGGCAGTGGCGGTCACCGCGCGCCTGCAGCCGCCGCAGTGCTCCAGGTCGGGGCGATAGCCGAGGTATTCGAAAAAGCGGATGAGAAAGAGGGCGAGCACTGCCCGTGGGGTGTGCTGTCGGTCGAGATGATGCAGGGACCACAGGCTGAGGCGGAAGATGCGCTCGTCCGGCTGCTCGTCTTTGATGGCGATGAGGAGAAACTCCTGGATGACGGACGCCACCGTGTACAGCTCGAGGTCGTTGCGAATGTTGAAGAAGGCGCTGTGCAGCTCCGCTTCGGCGAGAAAGGCCAGGGCGTCTGGGCTCTTGCGGCGGCAGACGACGTGCAGGAAGCTGAATGGCTCGAGCTTGTTGACGAAGCGGCGCAGACTCTTCCTGGCCCCTTTGGCGATGGCCTTGACCCGGCCTTCATGCTGCGCAAAAAGGGTGACGATGACGTCCGACTCGCCATGGTCGTTGCTGTCGAGGACGATGGCGTCGGTTTCCATGCAGGGCTAGCGCAGCAGGGATTCCGGTATGGCCAGGGTGATGAGATCGTCTTCCGGCGGGGGCAGCTCGATGGAGATGCCGTTGAGCACCACCCTGGTGCGGCTGTCGGCAGGCAGGGAAACGACGAGCTTCTCCACCGCCCGCCAGCTGGCCTGTTCGCCCTCGCGGAAGTTGAGGGTGCGGGTCGGCTGGTCGTCGATGGTCAGGGAGACGGTGGCGTCGCGGGAAAAGGCCATGTTGAGGTGGTAGCGGGTGGCCGCAGGGGCCGGGCCCGTGCTGTCGCTTTGGCGTGGTTCGACGCTCTGGCGTGGCTCGATGAGGGCGGCGGTGGCGGTGGTCAGGCTGGGCAGCTCAAGCAGCCTGGGGGCGACCAGGGCAGAGTCCTTGCCCGAGGTTGCTGCGGAGGGCGGCAGAGCGGTCTCCTCGACCTGTGTCTGGCCGTCGAGGCTGCGCAGCTTGTAGCTGAGATACGAGGCAGGGTTAAAGGAGAAATACCAGCACAGGAAGGCGCCGACGACGAGCAGCAGCAGCAGCGCGAAGCCGAAATAGGCGAAGGGCAGTGAACTCGGCGGTTCGGCGAGGGTTTTCATGTTTTCCGCCAGCCGGCATGGCGGTGGGGTTTTGAGGTGGTTGTCGGCCGGGGCGTGGCGGCGTTCGCGGTGATAGCTGGCCAGCACCTCGTCCGGGTCGAGCCCGAGACATCTGGCATAGAGGCTGTAGAATCCCCGGGTGAAGACCTCCGCCGGCAGGGCGGCGAAGTCGCTCTCCTCCATGGCCTTGAGGTTCTTCGGCGAGATCTTCGTCGTCTCGGCGACGTCGTCGAGGTGAAGCCCTCGCTGCAGGCGCGTCGTGCGGAGCAGCTCTCCCAGGCCCAGGGTTTCCGTTTCGGTGGCAGGTGGCGTCATGAAAGGTGAGAAAGAGCTGGCAAAGGCTTAGAGTTTTTGGATGTATGCGGTATCACGGAGCTTTTTCACCCATTCGGCGTAGGCGGTCTTGAGCTTCTCCTGGAAGAGCTTCTCGCGTATGTCCTCCTTGACCTTGTCGAAGGCGGCCTCGTCGGCCGACTTGTCCTTTTCCGAAAGCACTTTGAAGAACTGATAGCTGTCGGCGGTTTCGACGATCTCGCTGATCTTCCCCGGTTTGAGTTCGGCGATGGCGGCGCGGGTGGCCTTGGCGAGGTCGTCGAGGTGCAACAGGCCGAGGTCGCCGCCGTCGACGGCCGAGGGCAGCTCCGAGAATTTTTTCGCAACCGCCGAGAAATCCTGGCCATCTTCCACCAGGGCACGGGCCTGTTCGGCCCGTTTGCGCGCTTCGGCCTTTTCCTCGGCAAGCTGCGCTTCGTCTTTCCCCTTGGCGTTCCAGGCGAAGCCCATCTGCAGGAGGTAAAGGTTGCCTTTGTCAGCGCCGGCGCTATGGTTGCGCTCGAAATACTCGCGGACCATCTCGTCGGTGACCACCGTCTTGGCGCGCACGTCCATGCTGACCAGCTTGCCCTGGAGGATCTGGTCGCGCAGCTGTTTCTTCAGGGCGTCCTCGGTCATCCCGGTCTGTTCCATCTTCTTGCGGAATGCTGCCGGGTCGAGGCCCATGCGGGTGCGGGTGGTTTCCATGGCCGCCTGCAGTTCTTCGTCGCTGACCGTGGTATTGGTCGCTTTGGCCCGCTGGTTGATGAGGCGGCGGTCGATGAGGCCGTTGACTGTCGATTCGCGTACTTCCGCCATGGAAGTGCCGAGCCCTGGCACCGGGCCCTCGGTAGAGATGTTCTGATAGATGCGCGCCGCCTCCTCCTCCACTTCGCTGAGGGTGATGACCTCGTCGTTGACGATGGCGACCACCTTGTCCACCAGCTGCGCCGAAGCTGCGGCGGGGAAGGCGAGCAGGACGGCGATGAGGAGGTGGCGGAGTAGTCCGTCAGGGGCTGAAAACGGTGCTTTCATGGAGATCGTCGCGGTGAGATGGCCACCCTCGGACGGGCGGCGGGCGTCTGCCCGTAGTTGCCGGAAAACCCAGTAGGATTGGGGTGGAAGCTTCAGTTCCTGGTGGGCACGGCGGGCTGCCGCCTGCCCCTGCCGCTTGTTGACATTCGGGGAATATGGAATAAAGTGTCGCGAGAGTATAGCACAGAAGTGTCAAGAAGCAAATCTTCCCGGGAGTTCGACGATGAAAAAGCGGTGCGGTGTCCTCTTGATCGGCATGATCCTCTCTCTCGCCGCAACGGCCCTGGTCCCGGGAATGGCTACGGCGGCCACGCCCATGCCCTCCTTCGACCTGCAGGATGTCCGCAACGGGCGCACGGTCAACTCCGGCGTCTTCAAGGGCAAGGTGCTGCTGCTGACCTTTTTCGCCACCTGGTGCCGACCTTGCCGATGCCGGCTTTTCGGTGGTTGGCATGTCGGTTGACCAGCAGGGACCGGCGGTGGTGGCCAGGTTCGTAGAAAAGAAGGCCATCAACTACCCGGTGCTCCTCGCCCAGGCCAAGACCGCCGATGACTTCGGCGGCATCTACGGCATCCCGGTGGCCTTTCTGGTCAATAAGGCCGGAAACGTGGTCAAGAAGTACAACGGCTATGTCGAGCACCACGTCCTGGAAAAGGATATCCGCAGCCTTCTCAACTGATAACGGTGCGGGGCTGTGCTCCGCCAGCCTGGAGCCGGCGCGAGGGTGCCGTCCTCTCCGCGAGAGCTTTGGCGATTGACAGAGGCGGGCTTTTTCAGTACTTTGCCGGCTCGCCGCACGCCGAGGTGCGGGGTTTTTCCCTTCTTCCAGCGACTGCCATGGACATACGCACCCTGCCCGAAGCGGAGCGGCAGATTTATAACCGCATCCGCCAGACCTATACCCTGACCTTCGACCGCTTCCAGGTGAATGACAGGAAACTGCGCCTGCTCAAGCTCGCCGACCTCGAGGAGTATCTCGACGGCCGCGACCCCTTCGCCGATGTGTCGCAATTTCCCTTCTGGATTCGCCTCTGGGATGCCGCCATGATCCTCGCCTATTTTCTCGGCTCGCAGAAGGATGTCGCCGGGCGCGAGCTGCTCGAACTGGGCGCCGGTCTGGGCGCGCCGGGCCTCGCCGCAGCGGCCAACGGATACCGGGTGACCCTCAGCGACTACGAGGACATCATTCTCGATTTCCAGCGCGTGAGTGCCGCCGCCTCGGGACTGAGCGATATCTCCTTCGTCCACCTCGACTGGCTGAAACCCATGCCGCTTGGGCCCTTCGATGTGCTCGCCGGGGCGGAGATCCTCTTTCGCGAGAGCTTCTTCGAGCCGTTGCTGCACCTCTTTGAGACCCTCCTCAAACCGGATGGCACCATCTTTCTCGCCCACGACCGCAGCCGGCAAAGCCTGCCAAGGTTCCTCGACCTGGCGGGGAAAAGCTTCGATATCGCCGCCAAGACCCAGACCATCAGACGAAATGGCCAGCAACGAACGATCATCGTCAATAGACTGCGACGTCGCAGCTGAGCCGCAGGACACCCCGATGACCGGCGACGAGCGGGACGGCCAGGGGCCGGCGACGACCTACTACCCGATGAACGTGCAGCTGCGCGGTCGCCTGGCGGTAGTCGTCGGAGGCGGCGAGGTTGCCTTGCGCAAGGTCAGGGGCCTGCTTGCCGCAGAGGCGCGGATCCGCCTCGTCTGCCCCCACCTCGAAGGCGAACTGTTGCACCTTGCCGAGGGGGGACGGGTCGAGTGGCTGCCGCGTCTCTATGCCGAAGGGGACCTCAAGGGCGCCTTCATGGCCTTCGCCGCCACCAATGATCGCGCCGTTCAGGCGGTGGTGCAACGCGAGGCGATGCGCCACGGGGTGCTGCTCAACAGCGCCGACGATCCGGCTGGCAGCGATTTTCACGTTCCCGCCCACTTTCGCCGCGGCGCCATGCTGATCACCGTCTCTACCGGTGGCGGCAGCCCGGCGCTGGCCAAAGTCGTGCGCGAGCGTCTCGAGGAAGAAATTGGCCCCGGCTACGGGGCGGTGGTCGACCTGCTGGCCCGCATCCGGCAATGCCTGGTGGATGGCAGCGGCGATGGCGCTGCGGAACACGGCGAGATCTTTCGCAGCCTCCTCCACCAGGGTCTCGTGGCCAAGGTTCTCGCCGGCGACTGGTTTGAACTGCAGATGCTGCTGCTCCGCGAGCTGCCGGAGCAGGTCGATGCCGTGGCGCTGGTGCGGGACTTCCTCGACAGCCACGACAGCCCCGCCGAGTAGGGGCGAGAGCCGGCTGCGGCAGCAGAAAGGACTGATGATTATGGAAGATTTCACGCTCCTCTTTTTTCGCGTCACGCTGGTCACCGCCTTTCTCGCCGCGGCGGCCTACATGGTGCATTTCGTTGCCCAGGGCAAGCAGGTGCGGACCATCGCCCGGGTGCTGATGATCCTCTCGGGGGTGCTGCAGAGCGGATACATCGTCCTTGGTTTCGCCATCGCCGGCCATACCCCGCTGACCTCGCAGCACGATGCGGTGGTCTTCTTCGCCTGGTCGACCTCCATCGCCTACCTCAGCTTTCGCTGGCGATACAGCGTCAAGAATTTCGGCACGCCGGTGTCGCTGATGATCTTTCTCCTGCTGCTGGTCGCCTCCTTCTCCCACAAGTCCTTCGCCCCGCTGCCGCCGGCCCTGCAGAGCGTCTGGCTGCCGATCCACGGCGGGGTGTCTCTGGTGGCCTACGGCTTTCTCACCCTCGCCTTCTGCGGCAGCCTCATGTACCTGCTTCTCGAGCGCGAGCTGAAGAGCAAGCGCTTTGGGTACTTCTTCGCCCGCTTTCCCTCGCTCGGCGCCCTAGACCAGCTCAACCACCACTGCCTCCTCGCCGGCTTCGCCTTTCTTACCGTGGGCATCGTCACCGGGTCGCTGTGGGCGCGGCAGGCCTGGGGGACCTACTGGCAGTGGGACCCCAAGGAAACCTGGTCTTTGATCACCTGGTGCGTCTACCTGGTGCAGCTGCACCAGCGCCTCACCGTCGGCTGGCGCGGCAAGAAGGCGGCGGCGATGTCGGTGCTCGGCTTCATCGGCGTGCTCTTCACCCTGTGGGGGGTGACCTATCTGCTTGGAGGAGTGCACAGCTATGCCCGCTGAAAAGCTGCTCCTCCTCGGGGTGAACCATAAAACCACCCCCCTCGCCGTCCGCGAGCGCATCGCCCTGTCCGGTGGCTACGAACAGCCCCTGGCCACTGTCAAGGGCCTGCCCGGGGTCAAGGAGTGTTATCTGCTGTCCACCTGCAACCGCGTCGAACTGCTGCTGGTGATGGAGCCTGACAGCGGCGTCGAGGAGCGGGTGGTCGAGTTCCTCTTCTCCGGTCGCGTCGCCATCGCCGAGGCTGACCAGTATCTCTACCGCCACTACGGCCGCGCGGCGGTGCAGCACCTCTTCAAGGTCGCCGCCAGTCTCGACTCGATGGTGGTCGGCGAGGCGCAGATCCTCGGACAGCTCAAGGAAGCCTATCGCCACGCGGCGCGGAACGGCACCACCGGGCCGCTGCTCAACAAACTGCTCCACAAGGCTTTCTCGGTGGCCAAGCGGGTGCGCACCGAGACCGCCATCGGCTCGTCGGCGGTGTCCATCAGCTATGCCGCTGTGCAGCTGGCCAAGAAGATCTTCGGACATCTGCGCGGGCGCCGCGTGCTGCTCATCGGTGCCGGCGAGATGGCCGAACTGGCCGCCGAGCATCTCGTCGGCCAGGGGGTGGACGAGGTCGTCGTCGCCAACCGCACCCTGGCCCGGGCAGTGGCCCTGGCGCGGCGCTTCTCGGGGCGGGCGGTGTCCATGGAGGAGTTGGTGGCGCAATTGCAGCACGTCGACATCGTCATCAGTTCCACCGGGTCGCCCGACCTTGTCCTGCGTCGCGACGAGGTGAAATCGGTGATGCGGCGGCGCATGAACAGCCCGCTGTTCTTCATCGACATCGCCGTGCCCCGTGACCTCGACCCGGAGCTGATCACCCTCGATAACGTCTATCTTTACGATATCGACGATCTCACCAGCGTCGTCGAGATCAACAAGTCGGAACGCGACCGCGAGGCGGTCAAGGCGGGGCGCATCGTCGAAGAGGAGACCCTCAAGTTCATGAACTGGTATGGCGGGGTAGCGGTCACCCCGACCATCCAGGCCCTGAAGCGCAAGCTTGACGACATCGCCAGCCAGGAACTCGAGCGCACCCTGGCGAAGATGCCCGGCCTCGGCGAGGCGGAGCGGCAGCAGTTGGCACGCATGACCGATGCCATGGTGGCCAAGATCCTGCACGACCCGCTGATGTACCTGAAGAGCGAATCCTGCGCCGGGCGGGACAGAAGCGATGCCAAGATCACCCTGGTGCGGGAGGTCTTCGGCCTGGGAAGCGATGACCATGAAGCCTGATCTGGAAGAGATCCTGGAAAACGAGTGGTACCTGGTGCGCTACTCCGGGGAGACCCCGGAGATCGCCCTGCACTCGGCCCTCTATTATCTCACCAGGGCCAAGGACGGGCCGCACCTCGAACTCGATGCCGAGCGGCGTCAATGGCTGCAGGCTGCGGCGCTGACGCGCTTTGCCGAGATCATCGTCCGCGATCTGCTCCACGACAATCGCCACACCGCGGCTTACCGCGGCCCGGCACGTTCCATCGTCAATTATGCCCGTTTCATCGCCTTCTGCAGCCGACAGGGGCTCGACGCCGGCCCGGTGCGCCGGGAGGCGGCCGAGGCCCTGCGACGTTTCCTCAGCCGGGAAGTGGAGGAGACCGGGCGGGGCCGCACCTCGCTGCTCAACTGTACTTTCCTTCAGCTGAGCGAGTTTGCCGCCGCGCTTGGCGTCGAGGTCGACCGCTTCCGGGAGCATCTCGCCCCTCTCTGCATCGCCGAATGAGGCCCCATTTCCTCCTCCCCACCCGCTTTCCCGGGCGGCCATAGCTGCCGACCCGCAACGGCTGCGGCAATTTTCCACAGGGATGTCTTTGTCGTGGAATTTGTGCGGCCGTTCTGTTATTTCTTTGGCGATATCTGTCGCCGCCTGTCCCGAGTCGAACCCTGTCCCGCCGAATCCATGGAACGCATACGCCGCCTCTTTCTGCTCCTCTTCTGCTGTCTTTTCCTCTTCTCGCCGACGGCGTCCACGGCCCTTGCCGACAAAGGCAAAATCGACCAGAAACGCAATCGCTTCATCGGCTACCTGCTCAGCAAGCAGCTGCCGGGCCTGCACTTCAGCGACAAGGTCCTTGACGACAACCTCGCCCGCGCCGCTTTTCACCTCTACATCAAACAGTTGGACTATCAGAAACGCTTTCTCCTCAAGTCCGACGTCGAGCAGCTGTCGGCGTTCGCCCCCCATATCGACGACAGCCTCGTCAACGGGCGCATCACCCTGCCGGAAACCGGGTACGATATCCTCAACGAGAAGATCGACCTGGTGCAGAAGGCGGTGGAGAAAATGCTCGCCAAGACAGCGGTCAGGAAGGGCTCGGGAGGTGAGCTGATGGTCGGTGCCTTCGATGTCATGAAGGAAGAAATGCACGAGACCGACCCGGAGAAGACCGAGTTCGCCGCCACCACCAGCGAACTGCAGGACCGCTGGCGTAAAATCCTCAAGGCCCAGGTCATCTCTCAGTACCTCGATCTCGAGGAAGAGCAGAAGAAGGCGATGGAGAAGGGCGGAGAGGAGAAAAAGAAGGCCGCCGACAAGAGCGGCGAGGAGAAGAAGGCCAAAAAGCTGAGCGAGGATGAACTGTGGCAGGAGGCCCTGGTCAAAGTCGCCAAACGTAACCGCACCTTCTTCCAGCGGCTGCGCCAGGAAACCCTGCAGGACCACTACGACCGGTTCTTCAACTGCGTCGCCAGGGCCTTCGACCCCCATACCAATTACGTCCCTCCGGCGAGCAAGGAGCAGTTTGACATCAGCATGCGCGGCAGTCTCGAGGGAATCGGCGCTCTCCTGCGCGAGGATGACGGCTATATCAAGGTGATCCGCATCATTCCCGGCAGCGCCTCGGCCAAGCAGGGCATTCTCAAGCCCGAAGACATCATTCTACAGGTGGCCCAGGAGGGCGAGGAACCGGTGGATGTCACCGATATGCGCCTGCGCGATGCCGTGCGCCTCATCCGCGGCCCGAAGGGCAAGGCGGTGTCGATCACCATCAAGAAGAGCGACGGCACCACCCAGGTGCTGCGCATCATTCGCGACGTGGTGCAGATCGAGGAAACCTTCGTCAAGAGCACGGTGCTCGAGTCGGTCGAAGGGCATAAGACCGGCTATATCCATATCCCCAGCTTCTACCGCGACTTCGAGGGGACCCGCAACGGGTCCCAGGGCAGAAATTCCACCGACGACACCCTCAAGGAGCTCACCGCCCTGACCAAGGAGAAGGTTTCCGGCATCGTGCTCGACCTGCGTGATGACGGCGGCGGGGCGCTCATCGATGCGGTCGACATCGCCGGGCTGTTCATCAAGTCGGGGCCCATCGTCCAGGTGAAGAACAGCTTCGGTGACAAACGGGTGCTGAGCGACAGCGACGGCAAGGTTTACTATGATGGCCCGCTGGTGGTCATGGTCAACAAGTTTTCCGCCTCGGCCTCGGAGATCGTCGCCGCCGCTCTGCAGGACTACCGCCGAGCAGTGGTCGTCGGCGGCAAGCACACCCACGGCAAGGGGACGGTGCAGACGATCATCGACCTCAACGAGAACATCCCCCTGTTGCATATGAGCAGGTACGAGGATCTCGGCGCGCTCAAGGTGATGATCCAGAAGTTCTACCGCGTCAACGGCAGCTCCACTCAGTACAAGGGGGTCGAGCCTGACATCTTCCTGCCCAACCTCTTCGAACACGTCAAGTCAGGGGAGCGCTACCTCGACTACTCCCTGCCCTGGGACTCCATCGCCGCGATTCCCTTCACCCCCTGGGACGAGAAGAACTTCGACTTCGCAACTCTCCGCGACCGCAGCCGCAAGCGCTGCGAGAAGGACGAGGGTATGCGCACCATCGCCGAGGAAGCGGTCCGTGCGGCTGACCGCGCCGAACACAGCGCCGTCGACATCGGCCTGGCGGAGATGCGTCGGCAGCGTCAGGAGGCGGAGCAGGTGCGCGAAAAGATCGGCGCCCACTACCGCAAGTACCGCGAGGAGCAGGATGAGGATGGCGAATTCCTCGAGGACGAGGACGAGAAGGGCGATCCGCGGGAAGTCTGGCTGAAGAACGTTAAGGAGGATCCCTACATCCGCGAAGCGGTCAATATCGTCGACGACATCAGCCAGCTGCCTCGCCTGTGAACGGTGCCGGGAGCCTCGCGCCCGCTGGGTTTCACGCCTGTCGTGGCGGGAAGATTACTCTTGAAAAAGCGGGGGAAAAATGCTAGAGATGTCACTTTGTGAATGACCATTCAGTGGCCATATCTCTCTATGCACTTTTTGCACAACACGGTATCTCCTTAATTACAGGCTGTTATTATATGGATCTCGACGAAGCCTTCCGCAATCACGGGGACAAGATAGTCGCCAAGTGGGTCGACTACACCCTGGCTACCTATTCTTCGTCAGGGTTCTTTCAGCGCGAGCGCGACCCCTTCGCCAACCCCATCGGCGGCAATGTGCGCGAGGCCTTGGGTAAGCTCTTCCCCCTGCTGGTGCGTGGCGTGGAAACCTCGGCCATGGTTCCCGCTCTGGAGCAACTGGTAAGCATCCGCGCCGTGCAGGAGTTCACCCCCTCCCAGGCGGTGGCGCCTCTCAACGCAGTCAAGCACATTACCCGGGAGGTCTTCGCCGCCGATCGGGAGCGTCGGCACTTTGTCGCGGAGTTGTACGATTTCGACTTCGCCGTCGATCTGGCGCTGCTGGCCGCGTTCGACATCTACATGAAGTTCCGTGAGCGACTCTACAAGGTGCGTATCGACGAGATCAAATCCGGCAGCCATATTTTGACCGACAGCAGATGCCCGTCAAAGGTGGCTTCCGAAGAAATACAGGATTTACGGTTAAGGTAAGCGGTTTTTCACCGGTTGCCGCGGGGCGGGTCGCCGGCAGTGTCCGGCCCGCGGCTGCCACAACAGTTCACTCGAAGCGAGGTAAGAAATGAAGTACGCCTTTTCATTCCTGGCAGTCATTGCGCTGATACTGATTGCTTGGCTCGGATCCCAGATACCGGGGATGCCCTACTTGTTCGGTGTCGCGCTACCCTACTTGGCCATGATCATTTTCCTTGGCGGCTGTGTCTACAAGGTCGTGCAGTGGGCGAAATCGCCGGTGCCCTTCCCGATACAGACCACCTGTGGCCAGGGAAAATCCCTCGATTTCATCAAGCATAACCGCCTCGAAGCCCCGTCGACCAACGGCGAGGTGGTGGCGCGGATGTTCCTCGAGGTGGTCACTTTCCGCTCGCTCTTCCGCAACACCAAGTCGGAGATTCACGAAGGGCCGTACATTACTTACGAATCGTCGAAATGGCTGTGGTGCTTCGCGCTGATCTTCCACTATTCTTTTTTCTCCATCGTCGTTCGCCATCTCCGCCTCTTCCTCGATCCGGTGCCGGCCTGGATCGGCTGGTGGGAGTTTGTCGACGGGCTCTTCGAAGTCGGCGCGCCGACCTGGTACATCAGTGATGTCGGCCTGGTGGTCGGCTGTCTGCTGCTTTTCAGCCGCAGGCTGATCACCCGCCATGTGCGCTACATCTCTCTGGTCAACGACTACTTTCCGCTGGTACTCATCTTCGCGGTGGCTGTGACCGGCATTCTGATGAGGTTCTTCCTCCGCGCCGACATCGACATCGTCAACATCAAGCAGCTCACCGTCGGTCTGGTGACCCTCTCCCCGGTCATCGGCGCCAAGATCGGCGCCATCTTCTATATCCATGTGTTTCTGGTCTGCGTCCTCATCGCCTATTTCCCCTTCAGCAAGCTGATGCATTTCGCCGGAGTATTCCTCAGCCCCACGCGAAACCTCAGAAACGACAGCCGGGCGGTGCGCCATATCAACCCCTGGAACCCGAAGATCCTGCCGCATTCCTATGCCGGATATGAGGACGAGTTCCGGGAGTTCATGGTCAACGCCGACATTCCGGTGGAGAAGGAACTCACCCCGTCTAAGGATGAATAGATCGTTCATTTACCCAATACCAGCTTGAGAGGAAGAGTTACGATGGCAGTTCCAAAATTACAGCAATTAGCCAACAGCGTAGTGCAGGGACCATCCTTGGCGACAGGTGCCATACCTACCAGGGAGTGGATGGATATCCCGGTGGCCTTCAAGGCCGGGAACTATGCCTACCCTGCCAAAAAGGAAAAGGTCGAGTACCTCAACAGCCAGTCCGGGCTCAGTTTCCCCAATGCCCGGGAATGGTCGCCGGAGGATGAGGACTGGAAGCTGCCCGCAGGGTGGCAGGACATCATCCTGAGAGGGCTCAAGGAACGTCTCGAGAAGTTCCGCTCCTTGAAAATCTTCATGGACTGCTGCGTCCGTTGCGGCGCCTGCGCCGATAAGTGCCACTTTTTCCTCGGCACCGGCGACCCGAAAAACATGCCGGTGCTGCGGGCCGAGCTGCTGCGCTCGGTCTACCGCAACGACTTCACCCTGGCCGGCAAGATCCTTGGCAGGATGGCCGGAGCCAGGGAGATGACCGTTGGGGTGCTCAAGGAGTGGTTCATGTACTCCTACCAGTGTACGGAATGTCGTCGCTGCTCGGTGTTCTGCCCTTACGGCATCGATACCGCCGAGGTGACCATGATGATCAGGGAACTGCTGCACCTGGTCGGCGTCGGCATCAACTGGATTCTCGAGCCGGTGTCGAACTCAAACCGCACCGGCAACCATATGGGGCTGCAACCCCACACCTTCAAGAACAACGTCGAGTTCCTCGTCGACGATGTCGAGAACCTGACCGGCGTTCGCCCGAACGTCAGCTTCAACCGCAAGGGTGCCGAGGTTCTCTTCATCACCCCCTCGGCCGACGTCTTCGCCGAACCCGGGCTCTATACCGCCATGGGCTACCTGATCCTCTTCGAGGCCATCGGGCTCGACTACACCTGGTCGACCTATGCCTCGGAGGGTGGCAACTTCGGCCTCTTCACCAGCAACGAAACGATGAAGAAGCTCAATGCCAAGATGTATGCCGAAGCGAAGCGCCTCGGGGTGAAGTACATCATCGGCGGTGAGTGCGGACATATGTGGCGTGTCGTCCACCAGTATATGGACACCATGAACGGCCCCGCCGATTTTCTCGAAGTGCCCAAATCGCCTATTACCGGGACGGTCTTCTCCAACGCTGCCTCGACCAAGATGGTGCATATCAGCGAGTTCACCGCCGATCTCATCAAACATGGCAAGCTCAAACTCGACAAGAGCCGCAACAGCCACCTCAAGGCGACCTACCACGATTCCTGCAACCCTGCCCGCGCCATGGGTCTTATGGACGAACCGCGCTATATCCTCGATCATGTAGTGGACTGGGTGGAAATGCCGGAGAACACCATCCGTGAGCAGACCTTCTGCTGCGGCTCGGGCACTGGTCTCAACACCGACGAGATCATGGAACTGCGTATGCGTTCCGGTCTGCCGCGTGCCAATGCCGTCAAGTATGTGCGCGACAAGCATGGCGTCAACATGCTCTCCTGCGTCTGCGCCATCGACCGCGCCACGCTGACCTCGCTGATGAACTACTGGAACCCGGATGTCGGCGTGTGCGGTATCAGCGAACTGGTGGGCAACGCTCTCGTCCTCGAGGGTGAGACCCGCGGCGAACTTGACGAAGGCCTCCGCACCTTATTGTAGACAATCGAGAATCGAATAGAGGAGCAAAGGTAATGTACAATAAAGGAACAATAATACCGGGACTGGTAATCTTCGTCCTGTTGGTGACTTTCCCGATCTGGTTCAACGCCTTCTCGACTGCCAGCACGGTGCCGAAAATCGAGCTGCCTCCGGGTGGGGAGAAGGAATGTGTCGCTTCCGCCACCGAGATGCGCGCCAAGCATATGGTGCTGCTCAACGAGTGGCGTGACGACGTTCTTCGCTCCGGCAACAAGACCGCGGTCACCGTCGGGGGCAAGGAATATCGTCGGGGATTGCAGACTGCCTGCATGCAGTGCCATACCAACAAGGATAAGTTTTGCGACAGCTGCCACACCTACACCTCCGTCAATGTCTATTGCTGGGACTGCCACTTGACCCCAGACGTCGCGGCGGCGAAGAAGGAGAAACACTAATGGATAAGCAAAGAAGAACGTTCTTGAAACTCGCCGGTGCGACCGCCTTGGCCGGCCTCAGCGCCCCGGTGGTCGTCAACCTCAATGCCACCCCGGCCATGGCCTCGGCCGCCGCTGCTGGCCATGGGGAGGAAAAACGTCAAGGGATGCGGCTCGGTCTGCTCATCGACATGCGCAAGCTCTACGGCCGGACCGACCTGCTCGACAAGGCCACCGAAGCCTGTCACCGCGTGCACAACGTGCCGAAAATCGAGGGCAAGAAGAGCGAGATCAAGTGGATCTGGAAGACCGCCTACGCCAATGCCTTTATCGATCAATCGGTCAATCACGCCTCGAAGACCACCCGCGAGAGCGAGTTCCTGGTACTCTGCAACCATTGCGATGAACCGCCATGCGTGCGTGTTTGCCCGACCAAGGCCACCTTCGTCGAAAAGAAGACCGGTATCGTTGCCATGGACTACCATCGCTGCATTGGCTGTCGCTTCTGCATGATGGGTTGCCCCTACGGGGCACGAAGCTTCAACTGGATGGACCCGCAACCGCTCCTCAAGTCGGTAAACCCCGATTTTCCGGCAAGGATGCGCGGCGTGGTCGAGAAGTGCAACTTCTGCGGCGAGCGTCTGGCTCTTGGCAAGGAGCCGGCCTGTGTCGAGGCGGTCAAGGAAGTGGGGGCGATCATCTTCGGTGATCTCAACGACCCCAACTCCGAGATCAGCAAGGTTCTCGACCGGGAACACACCATCCAGCGCAACGCCGCCCTGGGAACGAAACCGTCAGTCTTTTACATAGTGTGAGGGCAACATGATTGAAAAAGCGTTGAAAGGAAACTCCAACTACTGGATGTGGCTGGCATTTCTCACCGCATTCATTGCGGTCGGGGCGATATGTTATCTGCGCCAGTTCGTCTACGGCATGCACCTGACCGGCATGGGGCGCGACCTCTCCTGGGGGCTGTACATCTCCCAGTTCACCTTCCTGGTCGGCGTCGCCGCCGGGGGACTCATGCTGGTGCTCCCCTATTATATCCATAACTACAAGGTGTTCGGCAGGATCACCATCCTTGGCGAGTTCCTCGCCATCGCCTCCATCGTCATGTGTCTGATGTTCATCATGGCCGATATCGGGCAGCCGCTGCGGGGGCTCAACATGATCTTCCACCCCACTCCCAACTCCATGCTCTTCTGGGATATGGTGGTCTTGCTCGGCTATCTCAGCCTCAATGTCATCTGTGGCTGGGTTATCCTCACCGCCGAGAAGAAACAGGTCAAGCCACCGAAATGGGTGTATATCTTCGTCTACATCTCCATCCCCTTCGCGGTTTCCATCCATACTGTCACCGCTATGCTCTATTGCGGTCTTCCCGGGCGTCACTTCTGGCTGACTGCGATCACTGCCCCGCGCTTCCTTGCCTCGGCCTTTGCCGCCGGTCCGGCCCTGATCGTTATCGCTTGCCTGGTAATGAAGCGCATCGCCAACTTCGATGCCGGCAAAGAGGCCGTCAACAAGTTGATTACCATCATCATGTACGCCGCCATCATCAATGCCTTCTTTGTCTGCCTTGAGTTTTTCGTCGGCTACTATTCCAATATCCCCGGTCATAAGCACTCCCTCGAATATCTCTTCTTCGGGTTGGAGCATCATGGCCACGTCTACAACAACCTTGTCCCCTTCATGTGGACCTCGGTGACCTTCTGCTTTGGCGCGCTGGCCCTCTTCGCCTACATGAAGATCACCAAGATGTCCAACGATCTTCTCGTCGGCATAGGCTGCCTGATGACCTTCATCGCCCTGTGGCTCGATAAGGGCCTCGGCTTTGTCATGGGTGGCCTGGCCGTCAACCCGCTCGACGAGGTGGTGGAGTACTATCCCACCGCCAACGAGATCGGCATTACCCTGGGAATCTGGGCCACTGGCTTTCTGTTGGTCACCATTCTCTATAAAATCGCTGTAAAAGTGGAACATGAGGTGGAAGGGCATTAAGTCCGCTCTCAACCGCTGACGAAAAAAGGCCCTCGACTTGTCGGGGGCCTTTTTTTTTGTTACAAAGGGGCTATCGGCCAGCCGGCAGTCAGGGGCGATACGCCGAGGAAGGAGCGGTCTTGCCTGCGAAGCGTGTGCTCATCGTCTACTACTCCTACACTCAGCAGACCAAAATGCTGTTGAAGAAGTTTCTTCTTGGTCTTGAGAGCAAAGGAATCGAGGTCGTTCTGGAACGGCTCGAGCCA
>JANJUM010000016.1 GCA_024710585.1 Desulforhopalus sp. | reverse complement strand
GCGGAGAGCGGCGATGATTTTCGGCCCGTCGACGCCCTTCTTGCTCAGCCCGGCGCCGAAGTCGTCGATGAACGGGGCGACCGCCGCCGCCCAGCGCTCGGCTTCCTTCGCGTCGAGTTCGACGATAGCGTTGCCTTCTTTCTTGAGGAAGGCGTCGTTGCCGGCCTTGTCGGCCTCATCCCAGGCGAGGCCATGCTTGCCGATCCACTCCGTATTGATGGCCTCGATGGCTGCCTGATCCTTGGGATCGAGCTTGGCCCACTTATCCTTGTTCATGGCCACGAACATGGTGGTGGTATAGGCACAGGAGACGTTGCGCACGGTGTACTTGACGACTTCGCCAAGCTTCCAGCCGAGATTGGCCTCGGCGGGGTGGGCGCTGCCGTCGACAACGCCTTTCTCGAGGCTCTCGTAGGCGTCACTCATTTCCATGGCGGTGGGCGTGGCCCCCAGGGCTTTGACCATCTCGGCGCTCATGCCGGTGGAGCGGATGCGCAGACCCTTGAGGTCTTCGAGCGCTTTCACTTCCTTGGACCTGATATTGAGGAGGCCGGGACCATGGGCATGAAGGTACATCAGTTTAGCGTCCTTGAAGTCGTTGGCCTGGACCTTGCTGTAGACCTCGTTGACCACTTTGGTGGCGACGACGCCGGAGGGATAGCCGAAGGGCAGGTCGAAGGCGGAGACGACCGGGAAGCGGCCGGCGGTGTAGGCGGCGACGGTGAAGCCGATATCGGCGATACCATCGACGACGCCATCATAGATCTGCTTGCCTTTGAGCAGGCTGCCACCCGGGTAGTATTCGACCTTGACACGGCCTTCGGTTTTCTCTTCAACCGCCTTGCACCAGGCCTCGGCGAGCTTGCTCTGGCTATGCGTGGGCGGGAAGAAGTTGGCGTATTTCAGTGTTACATTGGCTGCCGTGGAAAGCGTCGGAGAAACGGTGAGAAGTGACCAAGCAGCGAGAATCAACGTGCCGGAATAAAACAATTTTTTCATTGTACACTCTCCTTTGATGGGATTTGCTGACGAACTTCCTGTGCCGGTTTCCTCTTGCAACACCCGCCGTTCTTGCCGCAAGGCTGCAATCGCTCTACTCTGTCGATACCCTCCCTCGTTAAGGTTCCATCCCACAACGCGAATGCCGCAGAGACGCACCCGCAACCGCTAGGCCATGCCATCGGCCGTCTTCCCTCTCACTATGCCAGGATCTCCGCGCAGTGGCAGCAAAAAAAGGACCGACCCCAGAGCAATGACGCAACCGAGTCGAAAGGCCCACACTGCCGTTCCGGAAACATCGATAAGCCACCCGCAGACAACTGGAGAGAGCAGGGAACCAATCCCCATGAAGACCGTCCACAGGCCGATGACTCCTCCGGCGAGCCGCTTGGGAAAGATATCCACCGCTACCGCAGCATAAAGGGGCCAAATGGCGCCGAAACCGAGGCCGACAATCGCCACGGCCAGGTATTTGCCGGGTAGCGATGTCCCGTGCGCCACCGCCACGCTGCCCAGGGCGATGCAGAGGTTGCTGATCACCACCAGCGGGATCCTGCCAAGGCGGTCGGAGATCGCTCCGAAGAGCAGCTTGCCGAGAAGAGCCACGGCGGCGATAGTCGTGAAGAAATGGGCCGCGGCGGCGAACTCGAGCTTTAGTTCCTCGGTGGCATAGACCCCAAGAAAAGTCAGCGGCACCAGCACCGCAAAGCTGATGCAGGCGTAAGAGGAACCCACCAGCCACAGGTTACGGCTTCGCAGAAGCTGGCGATAGGGAAAGGATATCGAGTCGGTGCCGCTTCCGGTCCCGCAATCCTTTGGCTCCCGGGGTGGATCACGGATGAGTGCGTAGTTGACTACGGCGACGACCAGTCCGACGCCCCCCATCTGCATCCACCCGAGGTGGTAGCCGCCCTGCCCGATCACCCCGGGGAGCCACAGGCTCCAGAAAATGATGCCCACGCCACTGCCCATGCTGGCGACCGCCAGGGCGACACCGCGGATACGATCGGGCACGCGGCGTTGCACCAAGGCCACGACTGGGGCCCAGCAGGCGGCATGACCTGCGCCTGCAATGGCAAAGACCAGAGCCGCCCAGCCCATCGTCGGGACAAACGCCATGGCCAGAGTGGCCCCCGCCAGAACTCCGCAAAAGATCGTGATCAGCAAACGAGCGCTCACTCGATCGGAAAGGACGCCCAATACGGGAGAAAACGCCGTATATGCACAAAAGTAGGCGGAGGAGATCAGGCCGGCTTCAGTCTTGGATATTCTCAGGGTTTCGACCATGCCGGGCAGCAGCAAGCCAAAACCGTAGCGAACAGAGTAGGCGATGGAAATGGTGAAGAACGCGGCGATAAGTACTCCGTAGCCCTTCCAATCCATTCCTTTGCACCTCGCATCTTCCGGGGGGAGGGTGGTAAAGGTCGAACGCGAAAGCCCTCCCCCCGGCACTTTACTGGACCAAAAAACAGTCAATGTAAAATTACATGCAAGATGGTCTTTGTCAACGCTTTTTTGGGAAAATCATGATATACATCTCTCATCAAAAGAGGGTCCGACCTTTGCATGCGGGGGCTCCCGCCACCATCCCCGCGGAGGGGGCGCAGGGCGTGTGACCTTGGACAACGCCGGCGAGGCGCAGGTTCGCACTGCCCAGTGCACAATCTCCTTCGGTGACGGCGCCATGATTGCAAAAGGTGTTTCATAGAGTTCCAGCTACATGCGAGACATTACCATGTACCCAGACGACTACGACAGGCTACTCAATCTTGTGCAAAAACGGCGAAGTATCAGAAGGTTCAAGAAGGACCCCGTCGATCCCGAGATCATCGAGAAAATCGTTGAGGTGGCCCGCTGGGCCCCGTCCGGCTTCGCTACCCAGCCGTGGGAGTTCGTGGTGCTTTCCGACCGCGAACACCGTCAAGCCATCGTCGACTTCACCGCCCCCTACTGGCAGGCCTGCGTGGACATGGAAAAAGCCAGGCCCCGATGGCAGGGCAAGACCTGGACTCTCAAAGGAATGAGTGACCAGGCTGGTGACTACCGGGATGCCCCGGTTTATATCCTCGTTTTCGGCGATCCCCGCGCCCTCGAAGCCTTGCCCATGGGGGTGCAGTGCGACAACCATCGCCGCAGGCTCATCTACCAATCCAGTCTAGCCGGGGCCTTTCTCTATATGCATCTCGCCGCCACCAGTTTAGGGCTCGCCTCGCAGTGGTACTCGGCCGTGCAGACGCCTTATAGCAGCTGCCTCATTAAGGAGTATCTCGGTATTCCCCAGAATTTCGACATCTACGATATGATGGTCCTCGGCTACCCGGCGGCGACACCAACGAAGAAGTTCGTGCGAGGACGGCATGAGATGCTCCACTGGGGTAGAGACGCGGCATCCAGACTGCGTGGCGACGACGAAGTGCGGGACTTCGTCAGACGGGCCCGAGCCTGGGTCACCGGCATGCATGCCAAAAAGAAAGAGGATTGAGGCCGGTTCCCTTCGCCGGCATTCCTCGACTACCTGTTGCGGCGCTGGCAACCTGTCGCGCCACTGGAAAATGGAGCCCCAACCATGACTGCTGCAGAAACTCCCAAAACCTGCCACGGTGACTACCGTGACGTCGCCTCGTTGTTCCGCGCCATCGGTCGCATCCGCAACCGGCTCATGTTCCGCACCAATTCCCACACCATCATCCCCTTTCTCCTTGGCGGGAAAAAGGACGGGGACCGCGGCGAGCCATGCTTCTCGCTGCAAACCCTGGCCCGGACCCCACAGCAGCTGATGGTTCCGGCCACACCCCTGATCGTCGAGCTTTCCCTCGGCAACGCCACCATCCCCATCCTCGACGACAACCTGCGACAAGAGGTGGTCGCCTTCCTTGGCAGCCACTACCAGGGCCGGCTGCCGGCGCCCCAGCTTGAACAGGCCGTGGCGCGGCTCGACCAGCTGCTGGACCTCGCCTCCCCGGCCAGCGAGGAAGCCACCCTCCTGCGCCACCTGCAGCAGAACTATCGCCAGTTTGGCTATTTTTCACATATCGACTGGCGTCTTGATCATTGGGGCTGCGCAGAAGATATCGACGCGGTGGTGGCCGAAACCTTCACCGTGCCTACCCCGGTGATCGAATTTTTCACCCTGGCGACGCCCCCCATCCTCGCCTTGCAACTGCTCGCCAACACCTTCCCCTCGGTACACTTCACCCTGCAGTATGGCCTGGAGAGAGACGGCTTGTCACATGAGGTGAGATTCCACCCCTTTCCCCCCTTTGGATATTGACATGACGAGGAAAATTTTCCGGCGCGGCAACAGGAAATGTCACCGCTGAGCTCTGCCGCGAAGATGAGCGCTCTGGCCTGCCGGCATCGCAGTCACTGTCGCGGTTCGGCCCCCGGCCAGCTGGAGCCAGAAATTTCAACGGACAGCATGAACGGACCACACTGCCGTCCCCGAAACGTCAAGGAGGATATCTGATGGATCAGCCCTCGTTGGTGGTGAGCGAAAAGGCCACAAAGCTCCTCGAAGAACATTTCTCCGGAAAAGAACGGCCACCCATTCGTCTCTTCGTCAAGCTTGGCGGCTGCGGCATCCGCAGCTTCGGCATCGCTCTCGAAAAGCGGAAGAAAGCCGATGTCGTCTTCGATATCGACGGCTTTCGCTATATAGTCAACCGCGTGCTCCTCGACAACGTCCAACCGATCCTGGTCGATTCGGACGGCTTCGGCTTTCGCATCAGCGGCCGCGGCATCGCCCCCCATCATGGCTGCGGCAACTGCGGCTATATGTGCGGCGACGGCAACCGCTGCATCGGCGACTGCAAGGTGTGCACGCTCAAGTGCGGCCACGGTCTGCGCCACCAGACTGCGGTTCCCTCCGGGGAAAAGTGATCAGTTTGCACAGCAGACCTCCATGCTGCGCGGTTCGACACTGGACCCTGTCCATGCCCTATATGTCCTTGATGATGAATCACTCTCTCACTGGAT
>JANJUM010000010.1 GCA_024710585.1 Desulforhopalus sp. | reverse complement strand
CGCTGCAGCCTCTCGTCGATGGATTCCTTTTCACCGAGCCAGATACCGAAATAGATCGCCGCGAACTCTGCCGAGGGAATGGCAGCCAGTTCCGCGCCATTCTTGGCCAGGCGCGTCTTCTCGTCGCGGGCGTTGTAGCAGAGGGTGTAGCTGTCGCCAGCCTCGACGTCGCGGTAGCTGCCATGCAGGGTCCTGATGCCGTCGGCGACGGCAGCCAGCGTTTTTTCGTCATGCTGGCGGCTGAGCACGGTGTCCGCGGCGGCTACGAAATCGTTGGCTTCCACGTCGACGGCATAGGTCAGTTTCAGGCAGCGTGAGGCACCGGGGTGGAGAACGGGCAGGTGCCGAGCGGCCGGATCCACATAGAGGGTGGCGTCGAAGACCTTGATCATGCCCAGGTAACGGGTCTCGCCACGGCCGACAGCCTCCATGGTCTCCACCGCGGCCAGGCCGCGACCGACAAAGACGCTGAGCAGAAGGGCAATTGCGGCAAAAATTCTCATCATGGGCTTCTCCTCCAGCCTGGTGAGGGTTGGGTTCCGCGGCGCCATGCCGGGAATCCACCCCTCCTGATGGCAAAGGTAAGCAGCACCAAAATCGTCGGCAATGGGAGGATATTGGTGGTGGATCGTCAGTATGATCTACATATGGCTTTCATCGTCACCCCTCACCCGCTCTTCTTCCCCTCCTTACAGGCCGGGCGATCCGCTGAGTTCACCCACCCCTGGCGGTCATTTGGCCTCGATTCTTTCCATTATGATCGGCTCGCGGGCAGCAGGTCAAGAGGCA
This sequence comes from Desulforhopalus sp., assembly GCA_024710585.1. GTDB lineage: Bacteria > Desulfobacterota > Desulfobulbia > Desulfobulbales > Desulfocapsaceae > Desulforhopalus_A. Next base: position 29,366 of record JANJUM010000010.1, on the reverse strand, counting down.
CGTGGGCCGGCAGAGGCCATCTATTTATCTATTCGTTGAAGTGGACTGGGCAATTCGCTATAGTGAGACCCGTTCTCATCGCAAGGAGCCCCGCCATGACTGTCGCCCTGAGCGCCATCTTCTTCACTTCTTTCCTCCTCGCCCTCTCCGGGGCGGTGATGCCGGGGCCGCTGCTGACCGTGACCATCAGCGAGAGCACCCGGCGCGGCTTTCTCGTCGGGCCGGCGATGATTTTCGGCCATGGCCTGCTCGAGCTGGCCCTGGTGGTCGCCCTGCTTGCCGGGCTGGCGCCGGTGCTGCAGCGTGACGACGTCTTCGTCGCCATCTCCCTGCTTGGCGGCTCGGTCTTGCTGTGGATGGCGGTTGGGATGCTGCGCGGCGTGCCAGGTCTCACCCTCAAAACAACCGCCGATGAGCGCAGACGGGGCAATCTGGTGCTCACCGGCATCGCCTTGAGCGCCGCCAACCCCTACTGGCTGCTGTGGTGGGCCACCATCGGTCTCGGCTATATCGCCCATGCGATGAAGTTCGGGGCCATCGGGGTGGTGGCATTTTTCTGCGGCCATATCCTCGCCGATCTGCTCTGGTACAGCCTCGTCTCGGGTGGCGTCGCCAAGGGCAAACGCTTCTTCGGCGATGTCTTCTACCGCCGGCTCATCGGCGGCTGCGCCGTTTTCCTCCTCTGCTTTTCCTGCTGGTTCCTCTATGGCGGCATCGATCGCCTCCTGCGTCTCGCCTGAGGTGCCGGTCATGGAAACACCGGTCAGACAGGGGCTGGGGCCGACCTGCAGCGATTATCGCGAGGAGATGATGCTCCTCGCGCTGCGCCGCCGTCTGCAGGAGGAGACTCTCGATGAGAGCGCGCGGAGCAGGCTGCTGGCCGAGATTGGCGAACTCGAGCGCCGCCTCGGCATGAGCTGAGGCGTCATTCCCCGCCGTAAAAAGAAAACGCGCCGCCATGCCCGGTTCGGGCATGGCGGCGCGTCATCGTTGCAGGGTTTTCAGTACTGGACTCAGTCGCGGCTTCCGCCGAAGAAGCGCAGCAGCATGAGGAAGAGGTTGATGAAGTCGAGGTAGAGGGTCAGGGCGCCCATGATGCTGCCTTTGCGCACCACTTCGTCGCCCTGGGCCATAATGCCTTCCTCGCCCATGCGCTTGATCTTCTGCACGTCATAGGCGGTAAGGCCGGTGAAAATGAGCACCCCGAGGAAGGAGATCGCCCAGTGCACACTCGAGCTCTGCAGGAAGATGTTGACCACCGAGGCGATGATGATCCCCACCAGGCCCATGAAGAGAAAGGAACCGAAGGCGGAAAGGTCACGCTTGGTCACCAGGCCGTAGATGCCCATGGCGGCGAACATGCCGGCGGCGATGAAGAAGGTGGCGGCTATGGAGGCGCCGGTATAGGCGAGGAAAATCACCGACAGGGTGAGCCCGTTCATCACCGAGTAGCCGATGAACAGGCCCGAGGCGGTGGCGGCACGGATTTTCTCCACCCTCGCCGAGAGATAGAAGACCAGGCCGATCTCGGCGAGGATCAGGACGATGAACAGGGGGGTGCCGATAATCGCCGCCGCCAGGCCGGTGTTGGCGGTGACGAAGGCGACGATGCCGGTCAGGGCCAGGCCCAGGGTCATGAGGTTGAAGACTTTGGCGAGAAAGATGGTCGAGGCCTGCTGCTGCGCCCGACTGGCGGGGATTGAGGTGGCGCTCTGGTACATGGCGTGCTCCTTGTGGGGTAATGACGGGGTAAGTGTTCGAATTTCCCTATTTGCCAAGAGAATACTCATTTTTGCCGTCGCTGACAAGGTCGTTCGGTCGTGGGCGGTGCCGGGGGGTCGCCTTACGGCTTCCTGGCTGCGGCGGCAAGGGCCGGCAGGCGGTGGCCGTCTTCACCCAGGTCGATGGAGAAAAGGAGGCGCAGGGTCGCGAGGTAGTCCTCGCCCTCGGCCACCTCGACGAGTTCTTCTCCTTCTCTGGTGATGCGTCGCAGGGTGGTGTCGAGCAGGGACACCCTGCCGGTTTCGGTAGCCAGGGCGGCGACGCGGTGAGTGGTAAAGAACGAGGCGGGGTGGGTGGATGTGTAGTGGTTGGCGTAGGCGATATCGCCATCGCAGACGTGGCCAAGGTCGAAGCAGTAGAGGTCGCTCCAGGCCTCAGCCTTTTCCTGTTGCAGCATGATGCCGTATGGTGGGGCGGCGGTGAGGCGAAAGCGCTCATGGGCCGCGCCGAACGGGTGGTGCAGGGTCAGCGGCATCGGGCCGGGGAGATGGGGGGCGCCGAAGCCGACGTCGAGCAGCCAGCGGGTGGCACCGAGGGTGACCAGCGAAATCTGGTGCCCCCGGCCGAGGGGGATGCCGTCGCGGCACACCCGGGCGAGCAGCGGTCGGGCGGAGAAGCCGAAAGCGTGCAGGGCGTGGAGGAACAGGCCGTTGAGCTCGAAGCAGTAGCCACCGCGGCGGCGGTGTACGAGCTTGGCGAAGATCGCCGCCGGGTGGAGGGCGATGGGGCGGCCGAGGAGCACGTCGAAGTTCTCGAAAGGGATGGCTCTCAGCTGGGCGTGGAAGAGGGCCTGCAGTCCCGCGAAGTCCGCATGGGGCGTGCTCTTCAGGCCGATGCGCCGCAGGTAGGCCTGGGCGTCGAAGGGGGTGGCCGGCGCAGGGCTTTCGTTCATAACTCTCTCCTCGTCGTTCGCCCCTGATGGAGCGCATGCTGATGTCGTTTCCTCTTGGCTGGCCGGCTGTGGCGGCCATCGTCGTGATTGGGGTCTGCCAGCGGTGATGTGACAAACGCGGTCCGGTTTCACTGGATACTTGAGGCGAGAATAGACTACGGCGGTATTTTCGGCAAGGCGGCTGCAATCCCTCGCTGACGGCAGAGCTTGCCCTCGCCTGGCATTTGCTCCGCCGGTCACCGCGCCATATTGCCATCGCCAGCCCATCGGCGGTCACCGCCAAGCCTGCGCGGGAATTGTTCTTGCGGGGTGAGGAAAAAATGGGCATAGCTGACAGAGTTGGGGAAAGCACGGTAAAGCAAGAGGGTGCAAGACAGGGAGGGGGAGATATGGCAGCAAGGCACGGATCGAAGGGCAGGGTGGTCACCGCCGCGGAGGCCATCGCCACCATCAAGAACGGCAGCCGTATCTTCATCGGTTCCGGCTGCGGCGAGCCGCAGCATCTCCTTCATACCCTGGCGGAGAACGACAAGCTCAACGACATTATGATCTTCCAGATGCTCGCCCACACCCTGGCCGAGTATCTCGACGACGAGGACTTCCTGCAGCGCTTTTCGGTCAAGCTGTTCTTCGTCTCCATCAAGATGCAGCAGGCCGCTTATGAGGGACGTGTCGACTACATCCCCACCTACCTCTCGCAGCTGCCGCAGCTCTTCCGTGACAAGCAGATCGTCCTCGACACCGTGCTCATTCAGATCAGCCCCCCCGACCGTTTCGGCATTGCCAGCCTCGGCGTCTCGGTGGATGTCACCCTGGAGGCGGTGAAGAGCGCCAGGACGGTGATCGCCCAGATCAACCCGCGCATGCCGCGTACCCATGGCGACGGCTTCCTCCATGTCGACGACATCGACTATCTCGTGCCCTTCGAAGAAGAGCTCATCTGCATGGACCGCGACGCCGTCGACGAGAACACCGCCAGCCGCATCGCCCAGTATGTCAAGGAGCTGGTGGACGACGGCAGCACCCTGCAGGTCGGCTACGGGCACATGCCCTACGCCCTGCTCAAGTACTTCGGTGACAAGAACGACCTCGGCATCCACACCCACATGATCGCCGACGACTTCATCCCGCTCATCGAGGCCGGGGTGATCACCAACAAACGCAAGAATTTCATGACCGACCGGGCGGTGGCCACCTTCTGCATGGGGACGCGCAAGGTCTTCGACTATATCGACAACAACATCGCCTTCTACTTCGGTACCGCCGACTGGGTCAACACGCCGAGCATCATCGGCCGCAACGACAACTTCATCTCCATCAGCTCGGCCCTCGAGGTCGACCTCACCGGCCAGGTGTGCTCCGACTCGGTGGGCCGGCAGTTCTTTTCCGGCACCGGCGACCAGGCCAACTTCATCCGCGGCGCGACCCTCTCCAAAGGCGGCATCTCCATCATCGCCCTGCCATCCACCGCCTCGGGCGGCAAGGTGTCGCGCATCGTGCCGACCTTTTCGGCCGGGGCCGGGGTTGCGACCCTGCGCGCCGACGTCAACTTCGTCGTCACCGAGTTCGGCATCGCCCAGCTCAAGGGCAAGAGCGTCAGCCAGCGGGTCATCGAGCTCTGCCAGATCGCCCACCCCGATTTTCGCGCCGGGCTGATCGAGGAGGCCAAGCACAGCCACTACATTTTCCAGGACCAGCTGCCGCCGCCGGCCATCGATCTCCTCTTCATCGAGCAGTACAAGAGCCGCACCACCCTGAAAAACGGCAAGACCATGTCGGTGCGGCCGCTGCTGCCTTCGGACGAGATCGCCTATCGCAACTTCTTCTACTCGCTCAAGGAAAAGACCATCTTCCTGCGCTTTTTCCACTCGGTGACCATCTTTTCGCGAAAAATGGCCCAGGAGCACTGGGCGAAAATCGACTACCGGCAGAATATCTCGCTCATCGGCACGGTCAAGTTCCGCGGCAACAAGGAGATCGTCGGCATCGGCACCTATGCCAGGCTCGATGATGCCTGGGCCGAGGTGGCCTTCGTGGTGCGCGACGATTTCCAGGGTCAGGGAATCGCCGCCTACCTGCTGCAGGAGTTGGAGAAGGTCGCGCGGATCAATGGCTTTTCCGGGTTCCTCGCCACCATACTCCCGGAAAATTCGCCGATGATCAATCTGTGCAGGAAGTTTTATCCGAATTGCAGTATCAAGAGGAGCTCCGATGAGGTGGATATTCGCATGACCTTTTCCGCGGCGGCGCCGCCGTCGCCAACGACAGCAGGAGAACGATGAACGGACAGAGAGTGGAGAGTGTGGCCATTGTCGGCGCCGGGGCCATGGGGGCGGCCTATGCCTCGATGTTTGCCGTCGCCGAGGGGTTTGCCCCCTTTTTTCTCGCCTCCGGCGAGCGCTACCAGCGACTCAGTGAAGAGCAGCTGATCGTCAACGGCAAGAGCTATGCGGTGCCGGTGCGCCGTCCGCAGGAGGTGACCGGCCCGGCCGACCTGGTGCTGGTGGCGCTCAAGCACCATCACCTCGAGGCGGCCCTGGCCGAGATCGCGCCACTGGTGGGCAAGGGGACCATCGTCCTCTCGGTGATGAACGGCTTGCGCAGCGAGCGCATGCTCGCCCCGCTCTGTGACGAGGCCTGCCTGGTCGACGCCATCGCCGTGGGCATTGACGCGGTTCGCGAAGGGGGCACCTTCTCCTATGCCCGGCCGGGGCGGATCGTCTTCGGCCCCGGGCCGCAGGGGGCCGAGGCGGACTGCCTGCAGCGCCTGTCAGAGGCCCTCGGCAGGGCGGCCATCCCCGGTGAGTCGGCCGCCGATATCCGCCGTGTGATGTGGTGGAAGTTCATGATCAACGTCGGCGTCAACCAGGCCTCGGCGGTGCTGCGCGCCCCTTACGGGGTCTTTCAGACACGGGAAAACGCCCTGGCGCTGATGAAGATGCTCATGGGTGAGGTCATTCTCCTTGCCGCCCGGGAAAGCGTCGATCTTGGCCCCCGCGACCTCGAGGAGTGGCTGGCGGTATTGGCCACGCTGAGCCCCGAGGGCAAGACCTCGATGCTTCAGGATGTCGAGGCCGGGCGCAAGACCGAGGTGGAGGTCTTCGCCGGCGATGTGGTGGCCATGGGCAAGAGGCATGGGCTCGCCACCCCGGTCAACGAGGCAATCTTCCACATCATCAAGACGGTGGAGGCTGGCTACCTGCCCGCCTGAGAAAGTCCGACGAAGCAGTGAAAGATTCTGCGCTGAATGAGGTGGCGCTCGGTCATCATCTCGGGGTGCCACTGCACACCGAAGACGTTGCTGGCGCTTTTATGCTGGAAGCCTTCCACCAGGCCGTCGACGCTTCGTGCCGCCGGGACGAGGTCGGCGGCGAGGCGGTCGATGCCCTGGTGGTGGAGGCTGTTGACCGCGATGCGTTCTTCGTCATAGCAGCGGCGCAGCAGGGTGCCTTCGACGAGATCGACCTCGTGCACCAGGGCCTCGCGGCCGAGGTGGGCGCTCTGGTGAGGTACTTCACGGCCGAAATAGGTCGCCAGGTCCTGATAGAGGCTGCCGCCGAAATAGACATTGAGCAGCTGGAAGCCGCGGCAGATGCCGAAGACCGGGATGCCCTTGGCCAGCGCGGCGGAAAGCAGCGCCCATTCGAAGCGGTCGCGCCGTTCGATGACCGGGCCGAGGCCGGGCTGCGGGGTCTGCTGGAAGAGGTTCGGGGCGAGGTCCTCGCCGCCGGCGAGCAGCAGGCCGTCGAGGTGCTGCACCAGGCCGGCCGCCGCTCCTGGCGTATCGAGCACCGGCAGGGCCACCGGAAGACCTCCGGCCTGGTCGATGCTGCGCGAGTAGTCGAGGTTGGACATCACCATATCCTGGCCGGCGGTGCCGCGCACCCTGCGCTCGGAGAGCTCACGGTCGGTGACGAAATAGGTGGTGATGCCGATGAGTGGTTTCATAGCCATGGATGGAGAAGGACGGTGGTGGTCGGAGATGAAGGGTTTTCGGGCGCGGGGGGATATGCCTGCACTGCCCGTTATGCGGGCTGCAAGAAGCGACCGGGGCGGTTGTATCATACCGACGGTGTGAAAAGCAACATTTCTTCCCGGAGGGCCTGTCTGGCGTGCGGCATATGAAGGGACTGGCGATACGGCTCCTCCCCTGGGGAGCGGCCGCGGTGGCATTTTGCCTTGTCACGTATTTTCTGGTAAAGCTTCTGCCGGGCGTGCAGGCGGTGGAGATCGACATGGAGATCGACCACCCCGACCAACTGCGCGTCTATCATTCCCTCTCCCGCGTCTTCCGCGAGACCTCCGTCACTACAGCGCAGATCATCCCCACGCAACGGGGCAAAGTCAAGGTCCTGCTTACCGGAAGTTTCGCCGGCTACCTGCGCCTCGATACCGGGGGACAGCCGGGGAAAACGAAGATCTACACCCTGCGTGTTTCAAGTTACTTCCACCCGCCGCTCGACCTTGGCCCAGAGGATCTCGTCCAGCGCTTCGCCGCCAGCCCCGATGCGGTTTTGACGGTGCGCGGCGATCACCTGGAAGTTCTCTCTCGTGGCGCCGATCCCTATCTCTTCTCGACGGCACGGCTTTATCCGAAAATGTATCTGCCAGCCGGCCTCATCTCCCTCGGCTTCGCGCTGCTGGCGTTTGTCCTGCTCCAGCAGCGGCTGCGGCCGGAGAAGATTGACGGCCTGGCGGCGCCCCCTGCCGCCGCCGGCGAGCGCTTTGACGCCCTCGACGGTTTGCGCGGGCTGGCGGCGATGATGGTCATCGCCGACCATACCTGGGGCTGGTTTCGCGGCGTCGGCGCCAGCGGGGTGTGGATCTTTTTCGCCCTGAGCGGCTTTCTCCTCGCGCGGCCCTTCATCGACCGGCCGGGGCTGGTGCTCTCGCCGTCGTACATGGCCGGCTACCTGCGGCGGCGCTTCGTGCGCATCCTGCCGATGTATTACGCCTATCTTTTCGTGGTCTATGCGGTTCCCGGCCGCATCAATCTGGCACTTGCCCATGGGGCCTTTCTGCAGGGCGACGGACATCTCTGGGCCCTGCCGCAGGAGGTCCTCTTCTACCTCCTCTGGCCGGTTGTGGTGCTGCTGGTGTTGCCGCTGGCCCGCTCGACGCTGGCCACCCTGGCGGCACTGCTGGCGGTCATCCTTCTCTGGAACCGCTATGTCGATATAGGCGTCTTCTCGCTGCTGGGCATGGACCACGTGCGTCTGCCACTGTTCTTCGGGGTCTTTCTCGCCGGGGTATGGTTCTCCTTCGCCCAGGCCCGCCTGGCGCCGCTTCTCGCCCACGGGGGTCGGGAAAAAATGGCCGGCCGCGTTGCCGCTGTTCTGGTGGTGCTCATTCTGCTCCTCTTTCTGCTCCTCTCCACCGGCAACCTGCTCGGTGTCAAGGCAGTCTACAGCCAGAAATATTTCGGCCTCTACGGGATGCTCGCCGGGCTTCTGGTCGCGGCGACGGTGGTGGCGAAAGCCACCCCGGTGCACCGCTTCCTCACCCTCGCCGCGCTGCGTGAGCTGGGCAGGGTCGGATTGAGCCTCTACCTTGTCCACCCGCTGGTCAAGGGTCTGGTGGATATGGTTGCCTTGTCCTATTTCGGCGGCAGGCTGCGCAACCTGCCCCTCTTTCTCGCCACCCTTGGTCTCAGCTACCTCCTCGCCCGCTATACCTTCCGCCATATCGAGCAGCCGGCCCTTCTCGGGCGGCCCTGAGCCGGTTCCCCGGGGCCGCCCCTACGCTGCAGGTGCCGCCTGGGGGCCGCTGGCAAAGCTGGGCAGCAGCTCCGGGGAGAGGAGGGAGTCGAAGGCGCCGGTTTCGATGAGCAGCCTCGCCTGCTCGATGTCCGGGGCAAAGTAGCGGTCCTGGTCGTAGAAGGGGACTCTGGCGCGGACCATGGCCTTGGCCTCTTCCAGCAACGGCGAAGACTTGAGCGGGGCGCGGAAGTCGAGCCCCTGGCAGGCGGCGAGGAGCTCGATGGCCAGCACACCGGCGGTGTTGTCGGCCATGTCGCGGAGCCTGCGGGCGGCGAAGGTGGCCATGGAGACGTGATCTTCCTGGTTGGCCGAGGTCGGCAGGCTGTCCACCGAGGCCGGGTGGGCGAGGGACTTGTTCTCGCTGGCCAGGGCCGCGGCGGTGACCTGGGCGATCATGAAACCGGAGTTGAGGCCGCCCTTCTCGACGAGGAAGGGCGGCAGCTTGGACATGTGGCTGTCGATGAGCAGGGCGATGCGCCGCTCGGAGAGGGCGCCGATCTCCGCCAGGGCGAGGGCGAGATTGTCGGCGGCCATGGCCACCGGTTCGGCGTGGAAGTTGCCGCCGGAGAAGATGTCGTTCTCGGCGGCGAAGACCAGCGGGTTGTCGGAGACGGCGTTGGCCTCGGTGGCGATGGCCCGCGCGGCGTTGCGGATCTGTGCCAGGCAGGCGCCCATCACCTGCGGCTGGCAACGAAGCGAGTAGGGATCCTGCACCGCTTCGCAGTTGCGGTGCGAGATCTCGATCTCGCTGTGGTCGAGCAGTCGGCGATAGGCGGCGGCGGTGTCGATCTGCTCCTGATGGCCGCGCACCTCGTGGATCAGCGGGTCGAAAGGGCGGCGACTGCCGAGGGCGGCCTCGACGGCGAGGCTGCCGCAGACAACCGCTGCGGCAAAGAGTCGCTCGGCGGCGAAGAGGCCCTGCAGGGCGAAGGCCGTGGAGGCCTGGGTGCCGTTGAGCAGGGCCAGGCCCTCCTTGGGACCAAGGGTGATGGGGGCGAGGCCGGCAACTTGCAGGCCCTCGCGGCCGGTGATCAGACGCCCGTGGTAAAGGGCCTGCCCTTCGCCGAGGAGGACGGTGCTCATATGGGCGAGAGGGGCCAGGTCGCCGGAGGCGCCCACCGAGCCCTTGCGTGGCACGCAGGGGTAGACGCCGGCATTGACCAGGCGCACCAGCGCCTCGATGACCTCGAGGCGGATACCGGAATAGCCCCTGGCGAGGCTGTTGATCTTGAGGATCATCATCAGCCGCACCGTGGCCTCGTCCATCAGGGTGCCGATTCCGGCGGCGTGGGAGAGGACGATGGAGCGCTGCAGGTGTTCGAGTTCGGTTGCGGGAATGAGGGTCTTGGCGAGCAGGCCGAAACCGGTGTTGATGCCGTAGATCACCCGGCCCTGGTGTATCAGGCCCCGCACCGTCGCCACCGAACGGAGGATCCTGTCGTGGCACTCGGGAGCAAGCGCCACCATGACCTGTTGTTCCGCCGCCAGACGCAGTTGGGCCAGGGTCATTTTGCCCGGGTCGATGATGATGGTCTCCATGGTACGCTCCCGCCGCTGAGGGTTGTTGTCCTCTGCCGCCCTGGCTGTTGCCGGGGCGGCAGACTCTTTTCAGTGATTGTATAGACAAATGGGGTTGAGCGCAAAGCAAATCGCGTTCAAGTGACCAGTTGTATAGACAACATGGTGCGCCGCTGCCCCGCCGCTTCTTTCCCCCACCATCCCTGGTGGCCTCTCCCCCTTGCCTGCTCGAAGGTCTCTCTCTTGCCCTGTTCCTGTCACCTGAGGGGGAAAAGAGCCTGCCTTGGCGGCAGCTCTGGAAAAGGGGGGGGAAATCCTGTACACTGGAGGCGATGCCACCCGAGGGGCGCCGCCATGGTCGAGGCTGCCTGGGTGGCCGCACCGTCCTGCGGTTATCCCCGTTCTTCCATCGTCTTTTCCCCGTACTGACCGATCTTGCCCGCGTTGCCACCCGGCGCGGGATCTGCTCTCTCAACTCAACGGAAACCGAACCCTCATGTCGAAAAATCTCTACGTCGTCGGAACCGAGCCGCGCAGCGGCAAGTCCGCCATTCTCCTCGGCCTCATGGAGCTTCTGACGCGCAACGTCAAGAACGTGCTCTTCTTTCGGCCAATCATCGATGTCGATCATCGTGCCGGCGAGCGCGACAACACCATCAATCTCATCAAGAGCCATTATCACCTGCCGACCAGCTACGAGGAGATGTATGCCTTTACCCTGGCGGAGATGAATCAGCTGGTCGCCATGGGCAAGACCGCCGAGCTGCACGAGGAAATCCTCAACAAGTACAATCAGCTGGCCGACAAGGCCGATTTCGTTCTCTGCGAGGGCATCGAGCTTGCCGGCGCTTCGCGCTCCTTCGACTTCGACCTCAACGTGTCGATCAGCAACAACATCGGCAGCCCGATCATCCTCGTTGCCGGGGCGAAGATGAAGCCCATCGACTCGCTCATCCGTACCATCAAGGTCTATCACGAGTCCCTCGAAGACCGCGGCTGCGATCTCATCGCCACCATTGTCAACCGCGTCCACCCCGAATCGGTCAGCGCCCTGACCGCGCAGCTCGTCACAGAGGACATTTCCACCAGAAAGCTCACCTATATCATCCCCAACACCGACAACCTCGGCAAACCCTCGGTGGGTGAGGTGGCGCGGCTGCTCAATGCCGAGATCCTCTACGGGGAGAAACACCTCACCCGTCATGTCCGCGGCTTCACCATCGCCGCCATGCAGCTGCGCAACCTTCTCGATCGTATCGAGTACGGGGCGCTGGTGATCACCCCGGGCGACCGCTCCGACGTCATCCTCGCCTGCCTCGCCGCGGTACAGTCGAAGACCATGCCGAAGATTTCCGGGCTGATGCTCACCGGTGGCCTGGTGCCGGAGGCCTCGGTGCAGCGGGTCATCGAGGGGTTTCCAGACACCGTGCCGATCATCGCCGTGCACGAGAACACCTTCCAGGCGGCGGTGCGCGTCGATAACATGCACGCCTACATCACTCCGGACAATGCGCGCAAGATCGCCCAGGCCCAGGTGACCTTTGAGAAGCACGTCGATATCGAGGAGCTGGGCGACAAGATCATCAAGACGAGAACGACCATCGTCACCCCGAAGATGTTCGAGTCGCGCCTTCTGCAGCGTGCCAAGGTGAAAAAGCGCCATATCGTCCTCCCCGAGGGTGAGACCGATCGCATCCTCAAAGCGGCCGAGATTCTCCTGCGCCGCGAGGTGGTCGACATCACCCTGCTCGGCCGCGAGGAGCGCATCGCCGACCGCATCCGTCTGCTGGGCCTGCACCTCGAAAAGGTGGCCATCCTCGACCCGAGGACGGCGCCGCAGTTTGACGATTACGCTGAAACCTACTTCAGGCTGCGCCAGGACAAGGGCATGACCCTGGAACGGGCCAGGGATATCATGGCCGATCTCAACTTTTTTGGCACGATGATGATCTACAAGGGCCATGCCCATGGTATGGTTTCCGGGGCGCAGCACTCCACCGCCGACACCATCCGCCCGGCCTTCCAGTTCATCAAGACCAACCCGGAGTGCACCATCGTCTCCAGCGTCATGCTGATGTGCCTTGCCGACCGTGTACTCGCCTACGGCGACTGCGCCGTCAACCCCGACCCCACCGCCGAGCAGCTGGCGGAGATCGCCATATCCAGCGCCAAGACCGCCGCTCTTTTCGGCGTCAACCCGCTGGTGGCGATGCTCTCCTACTCCTCAGGCAGCTCCGGCAAGGGGGAGCAGGTGGAGAAGGTGCGCCGCGCCACCGAGATAGCGCGCAGCAGGGCGGAGACCCTCTACCCCGGCCTGGAGATCGAAGGGCCGATCCAGTACGACGCGGCGGTGGACATGGAGGTCGCCAAGACGAAGATGCCGGAGAGCAAGGTGGCTGGACGGGCGACGGTGTTCATCTTCCCCGATCTCAATACCGGCAACAATACCTACAAGGCGGTGCAGCGCTCGGCGGGGGCGGTGGCGGTGGGGCCGATCCTTCAGGGCCTGCGCAAGCCAGTGAACGACCTCAGCCGTGGCTGCCTGGTGCCCGATATCGTCAATACCGTGGCCATAACCGCCATCCAGGCGGCGGCTGAAGGGGGCGTGGAGGAAGGCTGAACTGGCGGAACGGGGCGTGGCCTGGCGTGGCAGGGATGGTGGTCTGTCAGCCGGGTGATGGGTGGAGGCCCTGCACATGAGGCTCGGGGTGGGAAGTGAGATGCCGGCACCATGGGCAGCCGTCACAGGTTGACCGCCTGGGCGCTCGTGGCGGCGAGGACCGCGCCAGCACTATCCCGGGTGCCGTGGAGCGACCCCCGGGGGAGAATTCAGCCAGCTGGCTGCCGCGGGGCGTGGGGAGGCGGCTGGCTGCGTGCCCCGAGGCGGACTGGCGCTTACTGCTTCGCCTGGCCCTTTTTCGCCGCTACCAGCTGCCGCAGGTAATCGAGCCACGCTTCCATGCCGTCACCGCTCTTGGCCGAGAGGGTCATGGTGCGTAGGGTCGGGTTGAGGCGCAGGGCGTCACCCATGGCCTCGGGCACCGGGAAGTCGAAATAGGGCAGCAGATCGCACTTGGTGATGACGAAGGTCTGCGAGCCGGTGAATGCCTTGGGGTACTTGGCCGGCTTGTCGGGGCCTTCCGGCACGGAGACGAGGACGACCCGCTCATGCTCGCCAAGATCGAAGGTCGACGGGCAAACCAGGTTGCCGACGTTTTCTATGAAGAGGAGGTCAATGCGGTCGCCGCCCGGCTCCTTCTGCAGGCGGTGGAAACCCTTGTGGGTCATGGCGGCGTCGAGGTGGCAGGCGCCGCCGGTGGTCAGCTGGATGACCGGCACCCCCTTGGCGCGGATGCGCTCGGCATCGCGCTCGGTCTCGATATCGCCCTCGATGACGCCGATGGCGATCTCCCCCTTGAGGGCATCGATGGTGTGCTCGAGCAGGGTGGTTTTGCCGGAGCCGGGGCTGCTGATGAGGTTGAGGGCGACCGCGCCGATCTCGTCGAAGTGCTCGCGATTGGCCCTGGCCAGGGCGTCGTTAGCGGCGAAGAGGCTGGCGTGGACGTCGACCGTCCTCCCCTGAGGGGCGTGATGGTGATGATCGTGGCCATGGTGGTGATCATGGTCATGATGATGGTCGTGGTCGTGATCGGAGGGGCTGGGGCAGCCGCAGGTATCGCACATAGGGGTAACCTCGTTGCAGAAAAGGGTGCGGCGTGCCCGTTGGGGCTCGCCGCGGGCAGTATGGGTTATTCCAGTTCCACGCGGCGCAGAATGAGGTCGTCGCCGCCACGCGCAAAAAGCGTTGTCTCGCCGCAGGCGGGGCAGCACTCGGGGCGCGCCTCGCTGCTGTGCAGCACCTTGCCGCAGTCGCTGCAGGTATACTCCACCGTGGGGATCTCCACCTCGAGGCGGGCTCCACGCAGGAACTCCTCTTCGGCGGAGATGATGTCGAAGCCGAAGCGAAAGGAGTCGACGACCACCCCGCACAGCGGGCCGATTTCCATGGTGACGGAGATGATCTTGGTCGCCTTGTTGGCCTCGGCCAGCTCCTTGAGCTGTTGCACCAGGTTCTGTACCAGGGAGATCTCGTGCATGATCAGACCACCCCGGCCGCAGCCTTCTCGGTGACCGTCACGCCAAGGGCGGCGAGGCGGGCGACGATCATCTCCGCCACTTCCACCTTGCGTGCCGCGACCTCGGCGGAGAGCTCGATGGAATCGCCGAGTTCCTTGGGGATGACCGTGTAGAATTCCACCTGGGTCGGCGCCTCGCCGCGCAGCTTGCAGACTTCGAGGATCTCCAGCAGGCCGAGCTGATGCGGCGACATCCGTGTCTGGAAGGTGCCGGCCTTGACATCCTTGAGGTCGAAGAAGTGGAAGGACCCGGGCTCGCCCTCGATATCGACAACGTCGACCACCAGCACCGGGTCGCACTCCTCGAGGAAAGGCGCCATGTAGATGCCGGCGGTGCCGATGTCCTGGATATCCACCTCTTCCGGGAAGACGTAGCGCTCCTGCAGGTAGTGGACGACGTGGACGCCGAAGCCTTCGTCGCCGACGATATAGTTGCCGATGCCGGCAATGCCGATTTTTTTCCGGTTGGTGCTCATCGTGGCCTCGCGGTGGACGTTAACAGATGCGCGGCAGCGGCATGCCGTGCAAGGGGCTGACGACGCGGGCGCCGCCAATGGGGGTGGTGATCGAGACTCGGCCGGCCTTGCCGGGGCCGAGGCTGCCGATGATCGCCGCCTCCTTGCCTTCGGGCAGCGAGCGCAGCAGCTGCAGGGCCTCCTGCGCCTTGTCGCCGGAGACGATCACCAGGCACTTGCCCTCGTTGGCGAGGTAAAGCGGTTCGAGGCCGAGGAGCTCGCAGGCCGCCCGCACCTGGGGGCGGATCGGCAGGGCGGCGTCCTGCAGGGTGATGGCCAGCCCGGCGCTGGCGGCAATCTCGTTGAGAGTGGTGGCGACACCGCCGCGGGTCGGGTCGCGCAGGGTGTGCACCGCCCCGGGCAGCTCGGCAAGCAGTCGCGCGGTGAGGCGATGCAGGGCCATGGTGTCGCTGCGCAGATCGCCGCGCACGGCGATACCGGCGCGCTGGGTCATGATGGTGATACCGTGGTCGCCGATGGTGCCGGAGACGATGACGGCATCGCCTTCGCGGGCCATCTTCGATGAAATATCGATCCCTTCGGGGATATAGCCGATGCCCGAGGTGTTGATGAAGATCTTGTCGCCTTTTCCTCTGGGAACCACCTTGGTGTCGCCGGTGACCACCGGGACTTGCGCTTCGTGGCAGGCGCCGGCGATGGAGACGATGATGCGTTCCAGGTCGGCGATGGCGAAGCCCTCTTCGAGGATGAGGCCGAGGCTCAGGCAGTGGGGGACGGCGCCGCGCATGGCCAGGTCGTTGATGGTGCCGTGCACCGCCAGCAGGCCGATATCGCCGCCGGGGAAGAAGATCGGGTCGACGACGTAGCTGTCGGTGGTGAAGGCGAGTCGGCCGGTCTGGGCGGGGAGGACGGCACTGTCTTCCAGGGTGCGCAGCACCGGGTTATCGAGGTGCTTGAGAAAGAGCTCGCCGATGAGCTGCTGGCTGGCCAGGCCGCCGCTGCCGTGGTCGAGAAGGATGGTGGGCTCGGACATGATGGTGACTTCTCCCGGTTATGGCTGTTGCGGCTGCGACCCTACTCGTCCCGGCCGTATTTATGGTAGGCGGCGCAGGTCCCCTCGCTGGAGACCATGCACGGGCCGATGGGCGTCGCCGGGGTGCAGCGGGTGGCGAAAAGGGGACACTGCGGAGGGATGCTGACCCCCTTGAGAATGCTGCCGCACAGGCAGGCCTTGGGCTCGCGCGACTCGGGGAGGACAATACCGAGGCGCCTCTCGGCATCGAAGTCGCCGTAGGCCTCGCGGATCTTCAGGCCGCTGTCGGGGATGGGACCGAGGCCGCGCCAGTCCATGTCGCAGGCCTCGAAGACCTCGTCCACCACCCGCTGAGCGCGCAGGTTGGGCTCCCAGGACACCGCTCTGGGGTAGACGTTTTCCACCTTGATGTCGCCGCTGCCTACCTGGCGCGCGAGGAGGATCAGGCTCTTGAGGAGGTCGGCAGTCTCGAAGCCGCCGACGACACAGGCCAGGCGATAGTCGCGGGCCAGGGGTTCCCAGGCTGAGGCGCCGATGATCGAGGAGACATGGCCGGGGCAGAGCAGGCCGTCGATGCGCAGATCCGGGTCGCCAAGCAGGGCGCGCATCGGCGACGGCATGGTCTTCTGCGTCGAAAAGACGGTAAAGTTCTTGATATTGCGGTTCTTGGCGGCAAGAATGGTGGCGGCGATGCCGGGGGTGGTGGTTTCGAAGCCGACGCCGAGAAAGACCACCAGCTCGGCGGGGTTGGCGGCGGCGAGGTCGAGAGCGTCCATGGGCGAGTAGACGATATCGACTTTCGCCCCGCGGGAGCTTGCCTCGGCCAGGGAGCCATTGCTGCCGGGGACGCGGAAGAGATCACCGAAGATGGTCACGCGCACCCCGGGCCGGTCGGCCATGGCGATGAAGGCGTCCATATGCGATGCCGAGGTGACGCACACCGGGCAGCCGGGGCCGGAAACCAGCTCCATGCCGGGGGGGAGGATGGTGCGGATGCCGTTACGGAAGATGGCCATGGTGTGGGAACCGCACACTTCCATGACGCGCAGCGGTCTGGTGACCGCCCGTCGCAGTTCCTCAACCAGTGGCATGGCGAGAGCCGAATCGCGATACTCGTCGAGATGTTTCATCGGTCGGCCTTCTCAGGTGAGCAGTTCGTTCGGGGTCTTTTCAGCGAGCTCGCGCAGCAGGGCGATATTCTTCAGCGCCTCCTCCTCCACCAGCGAGTGGATGGCGAAGCCGGCGTGAATGATGACGTAGTCGCCAACCTTCGGCCAGTGGTCGACGATATCGAGGCGTACCTCGCGGCTGATGCCGTCGGCATCGACGGTGGCGATCTGGTTGCCGGTGAAGTCGTCCGGGTCACCCTGGACGCTGGTGACCCGCATGGGGATGGCGAGACACATGTTGTAAACCTCCAATAATGGTCTGTCCGATGGAAACGCCGCCGTCGTTGACTGGCAGACGGTTTCCGGTAAAAACCTGGATCTCGGGAGTGGGAAGAGCGAGGAGTAGGCCTTCCAGCAGGATGGAGTTCTGCATGCATCCCCCGGAGAGCACGATCTGCGTGATGCCGGTGTCCTCGGCGAGGATGTGCAGCAAGTGGGCGAGAGTGGCTGTCAGTTGCCGGTGAAATTTCCAGGCAATCTGTGGGGGGGGCTCTCCCTTGTCAAGGGCGTCAATGGTCATTGTAACAAATTGCTGGCAGTTTATCTCCCATTTTCCATCGCGAGACTCGAGAAAGGGGGATAACCAGCTGGGCGAATTGGGCAAAAAATCTCTGCGCCAGTCTATCGGGCGGGCGCGCTTAGCCAGGGCTTCGAGTTCCATGGCTGCCTGCCCTTCGTAGCTCATCCTGGTGCGCACCCCGAGCAGGGCGGCGATGGCGTCGAAGAGGCGGCCGCAGCTGGAGGTGGCGGGGCAGTTGAAGTCGTGCTCGAGCATGGCGATGACGGTGTCGATCCGCTCCGGTTCGAGGGAGCGCAGCGCTGCTGGCAGGTGGAGCAGGGCTCCTTGGGCACCATAGGTGCGATGGAGGGCGGCCAGTGCCATGCGCCACGGCTCCACGGCGGCGGCGTCACCGCCTGGCAGGCGCAGCTGGCTGAGATGGGCCAGGCGGCGGTAGGAAGTGAGCTCGGCGACGAAGACTTCTCCGCCCCACAGGCTGCCGTCGTCGCCAAGGCCGGTGCCGTCGAAGACGGCGGCAAGCACCGGCCCAGGGAGGCGGTGTTCGGCCATGACGGCCACGGCGTGGGCATGGTGGTGCTGTACTCGGTGCAGGGGCAGGCCGAGTTCGGCGGCGTAGCGGCTGCTGAGGTAGTCGGGGTGGAGGTCGCAGGCCACCGCCTGAGGCTCCAGCTCGAGCAGGGAGCGGAGATGAGCGATGGATTCCTGGAAGAACTCGTAGGTGTCGAGGTTGTCGAGATCGCCAATATGCTGACTGGGGAAAATGGCATTGCCGCGGGCAAGGGCGAAGGTGTTCTTGAGGCCGGCGCCGCAGGCGAGGATCTCGGGAAGGGTGAAATCGACATAGAGGGGCGCGGGAGCATAGCCACGGGACCGGCGCAGGAGTAACGGCCGTCCGGCTACCACCTTGGCGACGGAGTCGTCGACGCGGGTGACGATGTCGCGGTTGTGAAGAAGAAAGGCGTCGGCGAGGGGGGCAAGCCGCCGCAGGGCATCGTCGTTGGCGGTGCAGATGGGCGCGCCGCTGTTGTTGCCGGAGGTCATCACCAGCACCTCGGGGCATTGTTCGCTGTACAGCAGGAGGAGGTGCAGCGGCGTGTAGGGGAGCATGACGCCGATCTCGCTGATGTCAGGTGACAGTTCCTCTGGCAGGGGATGGCGTGGGTTCCTCTCGAGGAGGACGATGGGGTGCGCCGGGGAGCAGAGCAATCTCTCGGCCGTCTCGTCGACGAGACAGTACTTCCGAGCCGTAGCCAGGTCACGGGCCATTATCGCCAGCGGTTTGTCTGGACGCTGTTTACGCCGACGCAGCAGGGCGATGGCTTCGGCGGAAAGGGCATTGGCCACCAGGTGGAAGCCGCCGAGGCCACGCATGGCGACGATCAGGCCGCGAGCGAGGAGAGTGGCTGTTGCGGAGATGGGGTCGGAGGAGTCGAGGGTATCGCCTTCCGTGCCGACCAGGGTCAGCGAGGGGCCGCACTGGGGGCAGGCGTTGGGCTGGGCGTGAAAGCGGCGATCCGCCGGGTCGTGATACTCGCTGGCGCAACTGGCGCAGAGAGTGAACGAGGCCATTGAGGTCTGCGGCCGGTCATAGGGAATATGGCGGACGATGGTGAAGCGCGGACCGCAGTTGGTGCAGTTGGTGAACGGGTAGCGAAAACGACGGTTGGACGGCTGGAGAAGCTCGCGACGGCAATCGTCGCAGAGGGCGATGTCGGGTGGGATGGCAGTATTGACCCCGCCGTCGCTGCTGGGCAGGATGACGAAGGTTGAAGGTGCTGCTGTAGACGCGATCGCAAGTCGTTTCGACTGGATGCTGGCGATTTCCGCCAGGGGCGGATGCTCCTCGACGATGGCGGCGACAAAACGATCAAGCCTGTCGATCGGGCCGGTGGCCGTTATGACCACCCCTGAGCCGGTGTTGACCACCGAGCCGGAAATCCCGAAACGACAGGCTAGATTGTAAATGAAGGGTCGAAATCCTACGCCTTGGACGGTTCCTTGGACATGAATTTCGACCCCCTGCTGCCTATGCTTTGTGCTTGAACTTGACACCGGTAAAGATCGAGGAGATCAGCCCCTCGGGTTCCTTGACGTCGTTCCATACACAGAGATAGATATGGATGACGGCGAAGATCATGAACCACCACATGAGGATATGGTGGAGATACCGGGCAAATTGCTGACTGCCGAACAGCGCCAGACCCCAGCCCTCCCAGAAGGGAGCCTCGGGAAAGAGCATGTAGAAGCCGCTGATGATCATGACGATGGCGGCGATAAAGGTGAACAGGTAGGCGAGGCCGGCGAGGATGTTGTGCCCGAGGCGCTCGTCGTGTTTGTCGCTGATGTAGCTGTACTGCATCAGTGTCATGAAGAGGTTGTTGATGTTACGGCCGGTCACCGGCAGGATGTCGAGGATACGCTCCTGGGCGTTGCCGAAGATATAGAGGAACAGACGGATGGCCACCGCGGCGGAGAAAACGTATGCCGCCAGGTAGTGGATATAGCGCATATTCGCCATCGGCCAGGCAGCGCTGCCCTCGATCATGGTATTTGTCCACGGATCGTTGATGTAGAAGCCCGTCACCACCAGAAAGACGATGGAGAGAGCGAACATCCAGTGGAACAGCCGGAGCAGCAGGCTCCAGCAGTGGTGCTTCGTGTATGTTGCCATTCCTTTTACCTCCTACGGTTTGAACCGAAAAGAACTGTTATCAGCCGGTGAAACGGATCAGAGGGCTTTCACTTTGATGACTTCTTTCCCTTTCGGATCGAGCATATGGACGGCACAGGCGATACACGGGTCGAACGAATGGATGGTACGGAGAACTTCCAGCGGTTTTTCGGGGTCGGCGATGGGGTTGCCGATCAGCGAGGCCTCGTAGGGGCCGAGCTGGTCCTTGTCGTCGCGCGGGCCGGCGTTCCAGGTCGAGGGAACGACGCACTGATAGTTCTTGATCTTGCCGTTCTCGATGACGATCCAGTGGGAGAGCAGACCACGCGGCGCCTCGTGCACGCCGACGCCCCGCTGTTCGCCTTTGGGGTAGGACCAGGGACGGAAGATCTCGTAGTCGCCTTTGGAGATGTTCTCGACGAGAAGGCCCCAGTGCTTGAGGGCGAGATCAGCCATCATGCCGGCGCGGACGGCGCGGGCGGCGTGGCGGCCAATGGTGCCGTGCAGGGCCTCCGGTCCGACTTTGGTGCCGGCAACGGCGCTGACCCGTTCGAGGAAGCTGTTGACGCTCTTGACGGTCATCTCGTGACCCTGGGCGTAGCCGACGACCATCTGCGCGAGAGGGCCGACCTGCATGGGCTTGCCCTGGAAGCGCGGTGCCTTGAGCCAGCTGTACTTGCCATTGTCCTGGAAGTCGGTGAACTTCGGTTCGGTGGTCGATTCCCAGGGGTGCTTCATCCAGTTGCCGTCGTACCAGGCCTTGGCGATGGACTCCTGGACGTTCTCCTTGAAGTAGGCGTCGGCATGGGCGTTGATCGGCTTGATCGTCTTGAGGTCGCCGCCGAAGACGGTGCCGCCGGGCAGGTCGGCTTTCGTGCCGGCTGCGTCGAGGAACATGTCCGGTGCTGCCAGATAGTTGGTGACCCCTGGACCATAGGGGATCCAGCCGGCATAAAGGGCGCCGACGGCGACGACGTCGACGAGATAGACGTTTTTGATGAAGGAGGCGACTTCTTCCACCAGTTGCTTGATGTAATAGAGGCGCTCCATGGTGACGGCGGTCTGGTTCTCGGGGTTGAGATTGGTAGTGACGCCGCCGACGGTAAGATTCTGGATATGCGGGTTTTTGCCGCCGATGATAGCCAGGGCCTGGGTGGCCTTACGCTGGTAATCGAGGGCTTCGAGGTAATGGGAAACCGCCATGAGGTTGGCCTCCGGCGGGAGTTTCATTGCCGAGTGTCCCCAGTAAGCGTTGGCAAAGGGGCCAAGCTGGCCGCTGTCCACCAGGGCTTTGACCTTGGCCTTGACCGCTGCGAAGCGCTTCGGGCTGTTGCCATGCCAGTCAGAGAGGCTCTCGGCCAGAGCGGCGGTTTTCGCCGGGTCGGCGCTGAGGGCGGAGACGACATCGACCCAGTCCAGGGCGGAAAGGGCGTAGAAATGCACGATATGGTCGTGCAGACAATGGATCGACTGCACCAGGTTACGGATCAACTGGGCATTGTAAGGAATCTCCAGGCCAAGGGCATTCTCGACCGAGCGTACCGAGGCGAGCGCGTGCACGGTGGTGCACACACCGCAGATACGCTGCACGAAAAGCCACGCGTCGCGGGGGTCCCGACCCTGGAGGATGGTCTCCAGACCGCGGTACATCTGGCCGGAAGACCATGCCTTGGTAACCTTGCCTCCATCAACTTCGACGTCGATCCTCAAGTGACCCTCGATCCGGGTGATCGGATCAATGGTGATTCGTTGAGCCATGGGAAAAACCTCCAAAGAAGTATATACCGCGCCACAGGAACTCAGGTGGTGGCGAACCGGTATGGAAATGTTGTGTCAGCCGGGCAGCGCCGGCGGCCTCAGACGGCGTTGCCGTGCCTATTCTTCGCTTTTGCCCTTGATGAGACGCTTGCCGATACCGACTACGGCATGGATGCCGACAGCGGCGGCGGTGACTCCGAGAACGGTCTTGCCGACCCGGTCGGCGCTGTCGATGATGCCGGTGGCGGGGATTTTGACGTTCGGCAGTCTTTCGTAGAAGGGCGTCATTGTATCCCAGAAATTGGGCTCGGTGCAGCCGACGCAGCCATGGCCGACGCTGACCGGCCACACGTCGACGTCATTGAAGCGCACCGCCGGGCAGTTGGAGAAGGTCTCCGGGCCCTTGCAGCCAACCTTGTAAAGACAGTAGCCGAGCTTGTGCCCCTGGTCGCCGAAGTTCTCGACGAAGCGGCCCTCGTCGAAGTGGGCGCGGCGTTCGCAATGGTCGTGGATTCTGCGGCCGTAGGCGAACAGGGGGCGGTTGAGCTTATCAAGTGCCGGCAGTTTCTTGAAGGTCAGGTAGTGGAGGACGGTGCCGAGGAAGGACACCGGGTTGGGCGGACAGCCGGGGATATTGACGATCGGCTTGCCGCTGACCAGGTCCTGGACACCGACGGCCCCGGTGGGGTTGGGGGCAGCCGCCTGGACGCCGCCGAAGGTGGCGCAGGTGCCGATGGCGATGATGGCGGTCGCCTTGGGGGCCACGGTTTTGAGGATGTCCATGGCGGTCTTGCCGGCGATCTTGCAGTAGATGCCATTGTCCTTGGTGGGAATGGCTCCTTCCACAACCAGCAGGAAGGGGTGCTTGTCGACAGTCTCGTGGAGATTTTGCTCTGCCTGATGACCGGCGGCGGCCATGACCGTCTCATGGTAGTCGAGAGAGATGATGTCGAGGAGCAAGCGGGCCAGGTCGGGGTGGGACGAGCGCAGCAGGCTCTCGGTGCACCCCGTGCATTCCTGGAAGTGGAGCCAGATGACCCGCGGGCGTTCGGCGGAAGCGGCCGCCTCGACCATTTTCGGGATCATCGCCTCGGACAGCCCCAGGGCAGCTGCCGCCATGGTGCATCCCTTAAGGAATCCGCGCCGGTCGAGCCGCGGTTCCACTGCGTTGTTTACCGTGTCTGCCATATCAACCTCCTATTGCTGTGTGACAAAGTGTGACAACAATGTGCGCTGATGCGCGGTTGCTCCGGCACGAGCAATGCCGGAGGAGTTTCCATTTGTTGCGAAAAAGAAAGCCGGCCGGCTTTTCAATGCGGGAATCGGAGACTTCTTTGCGACGATGCGCCTGGCGCTGAAACAGGGAAATGCAGGGAATGGCTGCCGCGATGCCAAGAGGGTGGTGGTCATGGCCCGAGCGTGGGCTCTCGCCTCCCTGGTGTGCTTGATAGACCAGTAAGGAGAGGTTTTGTGCAAAAAAGTAAGCCAAATGTGCGGCGCAAATAACGCTTGTGTCTTGTTTGTCACCATATGGCCAGGAAACTTTGCAGTGAATATGATGGAAAATTACCACTCCATGTGTTCGTTCGTTCTTACACATGTTAAGAAAACAAAAAGTACCACCTTAGAGGGGGCAGTGCAAGCGCAAATTCAGTTTCTTCGGGCTTCTAAAGGCTCCTGGCGGGGGGGCGTGTGGGTCGTTGCACAACCGGCACATCGTGGGATTATTACAGGAATGTGAAAAAAACGAGGGGCGACGGGCTTTTCGGCGCAAGACGACCGCACAGATGTATCTTTTTGAATTGAAAACGAAATAAATCTGATGAGGAGATTTGCCCGTTGGTCTATTTTTTAAACCCGAAAACCCCGCCGCGGCGGGAGGAGAAGGCGGGTTTGGCCGGTGGTGGCGGGGGGGCGGGAGTCGTCGTCGTGGGGGCAACCGGCGCCACGGGAACCATGTCGGCGACCGGGAAGAGGTCGGCCTGCACCAGTTCGTCACCCAGCGGTGCGCCCTCGGTGGCGGCCACATAGACATCGTAAAATAGCTTGCTTTTCTTGAAATAGCTTTTTCTTTTCAGCCATTTCGGCCAACCACCCTGGCTTTTGTTGTGGATGAACAGGGCAAGGTTGACCAGCAGGGTGACGGTCTCCTGGCGCAGCGAACGGCGCAGGTTGAGGTCGACGCCGATGCCGCCGTCGAGCTCGTCGCGAATCTGCCGCGCCAGCTGATAGAGGGCGGCGCCCTTGCGGAACTGGCTGTAGAGCTGCCAGCGTCGTTCAACCCACGGGGTGAAGATCAGGGCGAAAAAGAAGTAGTCCGGTTGACGGTGGCCCTGGCCGACGGTGGCGAGGCGGTTGGCCTCGTCGATGACCGAGAAAAGGGAGGCGAGCTGCTGGACGATGGCTGGGCGTTCCCCCTCGTTGGCGAAGGACTTGCGGTAGAGGGGGAAGAGAACGGGAAACAACCCGGAGCGCTCGGCAAGTTTGAACCATGGCAGGGCGTGGCCGCAGTAGAGGTCCTTGAGAAACTCGTCACGCAGCCGCGACGGGGGGCAGAGGGCGAGCTTGTCGCTGTTGGCGCAGATCGCCTTCCAGGTTTCCTCCTCGATGGTGAAGCCGTTACGGGCGGCATGGCGGATGGCGCGCAACATGCGCACCGGATCGCGGTTGACGCGCCGTGCCGGGTCCCCGGCGATGCGCACGATACCGCGATCGAGGTCTTCGACCCCGCCGACATAATCGATGATTGTGCCGGTTTCGATCTCGTAGAAGAGAGAATTGATGGTCAGGTCGCGCCGGCGCGCGTCCTCGCTGACCGTGCCAAAGGTGTTGTTAGGCGGAAGCACCTCTTCGGGGCCGTCGAGATCGTGTTCGCACAGCGAGCGCAGGGTACTGACCTCAATGGTCTTGCCGCCCCTGAAGAACACCTGCACCAGGCGGAAACGCCGTCCGATGGTATTGCTGTTGGGAAAGAGCTTGCGCAGCTGCCCGGGGCGGGCATCGGTGCTGATGTCGAAATCCTTGGGTGTCTTGCCAAGGTAGAGGTCGCGGACGCCACCGCCGACAAGGTAGCCAGAATGGCCGGCGGCGGCGAGTTTCTTGAGGATGAACAATGCATCCCGGTCGAGCATCTCGGGGACGATGGGATGCTGGTCCGGGCCGATGATGCGCGCCGCGCCAGGGGGGGCGCCGTCCTCGGCGTCCATATCGACGACACTGTGATCCATGCGTGAGGCGATCAGGTGGCCGGGCTGAACCCGAGACCCTCTTTGTAGACCGACTCCGCCTGCTCGCGGAACTGCCGGAAAATCTCGGCGACGGAGAGGATCTTGTCCATCTTGTAGGTATTCTCCCCGGAGAAGACGAGCCCTTCGCGCACATTGCCATTTCTGGCCATCATCAAACGCTCGTTGATGCAGTAGTGATGGTCGCACTTCTTCAGGCAGAGCTGGGGGCATTTCTTGGTGCTGAGGTCTTCGCCGGCGTTGATGTGGCGAACGAACTCATTGTTGATGGCCCGCCCCGGCAGGCCTACCGGCGAGGAGGTGAGAACGATATCCTCCTTGGCCGCGCCGAGGTAGGCCTGCTTGAAGGCGTCGGAGACATCGCACTCCTTGCTGAGCACAAAACGCGAGGCGACCTGCACTCCGTCGGCGCCATATTGGTCCATCATCTCGGCCATCTCGTAGCCGTTGGTGAGACCGCCGGCGGCGATCAGCGGGATCTTCTTGACCACCTCGCGGATTGGCGGGAAGATCTCGCGCAATGGGCGGTCGGTGCCGAGATGCCCGCCGGCCTCCTTGGCCTCGACGATGACCGCGGCGGCGCCGAGCTTCTCGGCGAGCTTGGCGAGTGTCGGGGAGCTGACGATCATGACGATGGGGGTGTTGTGTTCGCGGCCGATCTTGAAAATATCACGAGAGAAACCCGCGCCGGTGATGATCATGTCGATGCCGGCGTCGATGGAGCTCATCACCAGCTTGTAGAAGTCCTTCATGGCGTACATGATATTGACGGCGATCACCCCTTTGGTGGCCGCTTTGGCCTTTTTGATATCAGCGCTCAGTTCCTCTGCCGGCAGGCCGGAGCCGCCAATGACCCCGATGCCGCCGCACTCCGCCACGGGAACGGCGAGGGCGGAGGTGGAGACGCGGATCGACATGCCACCCTGGATGAGGGGAAAGGATGCGGTGAAGGGGCCGATTTTCAAGGAAGGTAACTTCATGCGGGAAAAGCTCCTGGAAATGGTGGGGGTCTGACAGCAGAACAAGATAATGCCCTTCTTGCCGCTGTTTGTCAAGAAGCGTGAGGGGTGGCCAGAAGCCGCGCGGCCTAGGGAAATTACGCCGAAGAAAGCGAATTTATCGGAACATCCCCGAGAAAGGGCTTGGCCCGTGCTGGCGTCTTCTTGACAACGAACCGTAATTGCGGGTACACTTGACACTTTTTCTTGAGAGTTAACTGGGGCGCGGCGCGACCTTGGCGCGCCGCCCCGTCGTTTCCCGCCACCGTGTCGTAGGCCCAGGTGCCAGTTGCATTGTCAGAGCGGGGAAAAATAATGGGGACTATTGTGAAAATTCAAGCCCTGAAAGGGTTCAAGGACATCCTCCCGCAGGAGGTGGCGTTGTGGCGGCAGCTGGAAGAAAAGGCGCGGCAGGTGTTCGAGCGCTTCACCTGCGAAGAGATCCGCCTGCCGATTCTCGAAGAGACCGAGCTCTTCGCCCGCTCCATCGGCGAGGCCACCGACATCGTCGAGAAGGAGATGTACACCTTCGTCGACAAGAAGGTTACCATGCGCCCGGAGGCCACCGCCTCCCTGCTCCGCGCCTACATCGAGCACGGCCTGCACGTGGTGAAGCCCGTGCAGCGCCTTTTCACCATCGGGCCGATGTTCCGCCACGAGCGCCCGCAGAAGGGGCGCCTGCGGCAGTTTCACCAGCTCGACGTCGAGGTCCTCGGCTCACAGCATCCCCGGGTCGATGCCGAGCTCATGGCCATGGCGGCGACCCTGCTCGACGAGCTCTCCATCGCCACCAGCCTGGAGATCAATTCCCTCGGTTGTCCCGCCTGCCGTCCCCTCTACCGCGAGAAGCTGCTCCTCTTCATCGAGGGGTGCAAGGACTCCCTCTGCGCCGACTGCCGGCGGCGCTCTGTCGTCAACCCGCTGCGCGTCCTCGACTGTAAGGTGGCGAGCTGCCGGGCCCAGGTCGAGGAGGCGCCGTCACTGGTCGAGCACCTCTGCGCGGAGTGCGCCGAGCACTTCGCCCAGGTGCGCGGCGGGCTGGAGCAGCTCGGCATTGCCCACAAGGTCAATAAGTTCATGGTGCGCGGGCTTGATTACTACTGCCGTACCACCTTCGAGTTCGTCACTGGTGACCTCGGCGCCCAAGCAGCAGTGGGGGCCGGTGGGCGCTACGATGGCCTGATCGAGTCCCTCGGCGGGCCGAAGGGCTGCCCGGGCATCGGCTTCGCCATGGGCATGGAGCGCCTCGTGCTGCTCATGCAGCAGCGCCAGGGGGAAAAGGCCGCCGATCCAGGGATCGACCTGTTCATCGCCGCCATGGGTGAGATGGCCGTTGCCAGGGGATTCGCCCTCGGCCACGAGCTGCGCCGTCTCGGGCGCAGCGTCGCCATGGATTACGAGGGCCGCAGCCTGAAGAGCCAGATGAAGCAGGCTAACAAGGCCGGGGCGCGTTACGCCCTGATCATCGGTGACGATGAACTCGCCGCCGGCCGTGGCCAGCTGCGCCCCATGGATGGCGAGGAGCAGCGCACGGTGGAACTGGATGCCGCGGCGCTGGCCACGTGTTTCTAACCCGGAGCGGCTTAGGCCGGTCCGGATGCCTATAAACATTTAACATCTTCGAGAAACAGAACAGCCATGGAATCGATGGGACAGCTGGTCCGTACGCACTTTTGCAATGACCTCGGCATCGGCGATGTCGGGAAAGAGGTCGTCCTCATGGGGTGGGTGATGCGCCGCCGCGACCACGGCGGGGTGATCTTCGTCGACCTGCGCGACCGCAGGGGGATTACCCAGGTGGTCTTTAACCCCGAGGTCGACAAGGAGGTGCACGCCAAGGCCCATCAGCTGCGCAGCGAGTGGGTGCTGGCGGTGCGTGGCCGGGTGGTGGCGCGGCCCGGCGACATGGCCAACCCCAAGCTGGCCACCGGGGCCATCGAGGTGCTGGTGGACGAGCTGCGCATCCTCAACAGCAGCGAAACGCCGCCCTTCCCCCTCGACGAGGAGACCGAGGTCGCCGACAACCTTCGCCTGCAGTACCGCTACCTTGACCTGCGCCGCCCGGAGATGGCCGCCAACATGGTAATGCGCCACAAGGCCGTGATGACCATCCGCAACTACCTCAACGAGCAGGGCTTTCTCGACATCGAGACGCCGATGCTGACCCGCTCGACCCCGGAAGGCGCGCGCGACTATCTTGTACCGAGCCGCGTCAATGCCGGAAAATTTTACGCCCTGCCGCAGTCGCCGCAGCTTTTCAAGCAGCTGCTCATGGTGGCCGGCATGGACCGCTATTACCAGATCGTCAAGTGTTTCCGCGACGAGGACCTCCGCGCCGACCGCCAGCCCGAGTTCACCCAGATCGATATGGAGCTGAGCTTCGTCGACGAGGAGCAGATCATGGCGATCAACGAGGGCATGATCGCCACCCTCTTCAAGGAGACCCTGGGGCTCGATCTGCAGCTGCCCTTCCCGCGCCTGACCTTCGCCGAGGCGATGAACCGCTATGGCACCGACCGCCCCGACGTGCGCTTCGCCATGGAGCTGGTCGACCTCACCGCCATTGCCGCCGCCTGCGACTTCAAGGTCTTCCGCGACACCGCCGACCGCGGCGGCACGGTGCGGGCGATCAATGCCCGGGGCTGCGGCGAGATGACCCGCCGCGAGCTTGACCAGCTGACCGAGTTCGTCGCCCAGTTCGGCGCCAAGGGCCTCGCCTGGGTGAAGCTCAAGCCGGGCGGGGAGTGGCAGTCGCCCATCGCCAAGTTCTTCACCGACGAGGAACGGGCGGCCGTGGCCCAGGCCACCGGCGCCGTCGAAGGCGACCTGCTCTTCTTCGCCGCCGACGCCGCCAAGGTGGTCTTCCAGGTGCTGGGCGAGCTGCGCGTCGAGCTGGCGCGGCGCCTCGACCTGCTCAAGAAGGACGACTTCCGCTTCACCTGGGTGACCGATTTCCCCTTGATGGAGTATGACGAGAAGGAAAAACGCTTCCAGGCCCTGCACCACCCCTTCACCGCCCCACGGGAAGAGGACATCGACAAGCTCGGCAGCGACCCGGCCGGGGTGCTCAGCCGCGCCTACGACCTGGTGCTCAACGGCATAGAGATCGGCGGCGGCTCGATCCGCATCCACCAGCGCCGTCTCCAGGCCAAGGTGCTCGAGGTGCTCGGCATCGGCATCGGCGAGGCGGAAGAGAAGTTCGGCTTCCTCCTGCGCGCCCTCGAGCTCGGCGCCCCGCCCCACGGCGGCCTGGCCTTCGGCCTCGACCGGCTGCTTATGCTAATCACCGGCAGCGACTCCATCAGAAGCGTCATCGCCTTCCCGAAGACTCAGAAGGCGACCTGCCCGCTTACCGACGCCCCGGCGGCGGTGGCCCGCAAGCAGCTCACCGAGCTCCATATCCGCCCCG
>JANJUM010000274.1 GCA_024710585.1 Desulforhopalus sp. | reverse complement strand
CCCTGCCTGGAAGACCAGGGTATGGCTGTCGCCGAGAAGGATCACCGGGCTGCGCGGGTCGCTCTCCACCTGGCCGCCACTGTCCGCCGCCGTCACCACCTGCAACTCCAGCTCCTCCTCAGCTCCGCTGCCACCGGCCATCTGCCGCAGGTCGCCGTTGAGGCGCAGCGGCAACTTGGCGAAGGAGAAGTCCTTCTTGGCGACATCTTTGTACCAGGGCTCCTTCTTGAGCACATCGGCTGCTGCGGCGGCGAACATGTCCAGCCCGGCCGCGGAATAGTGGCTATCCGTGCGGCAATAAAGCTGCCGCTCGTCACGATGTTCAAGGAGTTGCGGCAGGAGGTTTATGACCTTCACCCCGGCTCCGCTCAGCTTCCCGTAGAATTCCTCGTATCTGGCCACTTCGGCGGCGGCATCCCCGGTTGTCAGGCCGGGGGCGAGTTTGTCGGGGTAGACGAGCGCCTTGGGCGGCACCGGCATGAGATAGAGGGTGATACCGCGCTCGGCGAGCTTGCTGTTATAGGCGACGATGGCCTTGAGCGGGTCGGCGCTGGCCTTGTCGCGGGTCAGCGAGGCGGTGGCGGCATCCTCTCCCCAGAATGGCCCGGCGGCGAGATGCTGCAGTTCTTCTTTGAGAAAGAGCCAGCCAGCCTCGCCGGTGACCGCGCCGGCCGTTGCCTTTTCCGCCAGTTCCCGGCTCTTCTCGGTCAAGGTGGCGGCCTGGCCAGCGGTGGCCATGCCGAGAACCAGCACCACCAGCAACAGCATTTTTCTACTTCGTGTCATCGCTCATCTCTCCCCAGTTGGGAATTTCCAGTTCCAGCAGATCGTCGTCGAGCGGCGTGCGGCGATAGCTGCCATATTCCCCTTCGACTTCCTCCCACGGCTGCAGACGCAGGGTCACCCGGTCACCCGGTCGCTGTGCGGCGAGGGGGGTGAGGACGTTGTCGCGCATCCCCCAACCATAGACGACGGCCTGCCCTGCGGCAGGTTTTCCTTCTGCCGTCTCGAGATCAACGAGATGCATGGTGAGGACGGCATCGCGATAGGGCACCGTGCCCGGCCGGGCGCTTGGCGAGATGGCGGCGATTGTTGCGCTCACCGTCACCGCTGCCCCCGGCGGGGCCACAAAATACAACCCTTGCGCCGGCTGTCCGAGGCGCAGTTCCACAGGCTTCCAGTCACCCAGGGCCAACTCGCGCTCGGCAAACTGCCAGACCACCACCATCTTGCCGGCTAAGCGGTCATGGCCCCTGGCCAGCTCCGCGGCCAGCATTTCCCTGGTAACATAGGCACCGCCGTCGTTTCTGGCAAGCAGGTCCACCGGCCGCTGCAGGTGGTAGGCGAGTTGCTCGGCCAGGCCGGCGCCGCTCTTCCAGCCCAGCCCCTCGCTGGCGTAGATGTTGGTGAACGAGTCGCCGAGCAGCAGCACCTCGGCCCCCTTGTCCGGCAGCCACAACTCCTGGCGCGCACTGAAAATGCGCCGCACGCTCACTTCCTCTGGGGCATGGACTTCCACCCCTGCGGGCAGGGTGAGCATACGGGCGATATCGCCGAGGCCACGCACTGTCCCTTCCTCGGCGACGTAGCTCGCCGTAGCGGACAGCCCCCCCACCCTGGCTTCGATAAAGCCCGCCACATCCCCCGCCACCTCCTGCATGGCTCCCGGCAGCCAGTGGGTGTCGGTGTCGAGGTAGGCCGAGCCGTGCTCCCTGGCATAATGCAACAGGGTCGGTCGCGGATCGAAAACGAGGATACCCTTTTCGCTCAGCCGCGCCATCAGCTCGGCCAGGGAGCGGTTGGCGAGCGGGGCGGCGACGTTCCGTCGCGACAGCGAAGGGGGCTCGATCGCCGCCCTGGACGGCACCGGCAGCAGGATGAGGCGTATGCCGCGCTCCGCCAGCTGCCGAGCAAAGCTTTCGATAGCCGGCAGCGGGTCGGGGTGGGCCGCCTTCTCCCACAGCTTATGGGAGGCGGCCCGCTCGCGCAGCTGCTGCGGGTGGAGAAAAGGCGGACCGAGCAGGGCGTCGAGGTCGGGGGCGTAGTGCAGCGCCCCCTCGCGGCCGGGCACCGCCTTCTCGTTGCCCTTGCCGAGAAGGTGCAGCATCACGTACTGCAGCGGCGGCAGGAAGAGGCGGCGCAGGAAGCTCCCCTCCTCGAGGTCCCCCTCGAGGCCGTTGATGGCCTTCAGCACCGCCCTGTTGTTGCGGTCGACGAGAGAGAAGAGCGACTCGCCCTCTCCCCTCCCCACCGGGCTATAGGCGAAGGTGGGCGGGGCCGCGGCGCGGTCGATGAAACGCTGGCCGAGGGGTACAAGGAAGACGGTGGCGAGAAAGCACAGGGTCAAGAGACGTGCCGCGGGGGCGGAGACGAGGGTGGTGCCGATCTCCCTTTTCGCCACTTCCTCGCGATTGATCTTGTGGGCAGCCATGGCTAGAAATTGAAATAGATGAAGGGGTTATAGGACTGCATGCTGAGCACCGCCACGGCAAGGGCGAAGACGGCCAGCATCGTCACGATCTTGACCGGCCCCAGTTCCCTGCTCCAGTCCCAGGTCTGCGGCGCCCGCCACACGACCAAGGCCGCCACCAGCATGGCGACGAGGTTGTATGGAGTGTAGAAGAGACCATCGAGGAGCAGCGCCGGCGGCGGCACCTGCACCAGGCCAAACATCGAGCCGAGGTAGTCAACCGCCGCGGCAAAGGTCTTGGCGCGGAAGAAGACCCAGGCGATGAGGACGAAGAAAAAGGTCATGAGAACGCGCAGCCCCTTCGGCAGGGCGGCGTAGAAGGGTTTCTTGCCCAGCAGCCTCTCGCTGCCGAGCAGCAGGCCATGGATGGCTCCCCAGATGACGAAGTTCCACGAGGCGCCATGCCACAGCCCGCCGAGGAGCATGACGATGGCAAGGTTGACCGCCGTGCGCCACTGCCCGCAGCGGTTGCCGCCGAGGGGGATGTAGAGGTACTCGCGCAGCCAGGTGGAGAGCGAGATATGCCAGCGCTGCCAGAACTCGGTGATCGACGTCGAGAGGTAGGGGGAGTCGAAGTTCTTGGCGAAGACGAAGCCGAACATCAGGCCTAGGCCGATGGCCATGTCGGAGTAGCCGCTGAAGTCGAAATAGATCTGAAAGGCATAGGCGACGATGCCGAACCAGCTGTCGGCGACGGAGAGCGTCCCGGCCGAAAAGGCGGTGTCGGCGATCTTGCCGCAGGAGTTGGCGAGCAGCACCTTCTTGGCCATGCCGAGGCTGAAGAAGGCCACCCCGCGGGCAAATTTCTCGAAGGAGTGCACCCTGCCGGCCAGCTGGTCGGCAACCTCCTGGAAGCGGATGATCGGCCCGGCGACGAGTTGCGGGAACATCGCCACGAAACAGGCGAAATCGAGGAAGTTACGGATGCAGCGGGCGTCGCCGCGGTAGACGTCGATGGAATAGCTCATCGACTGGAAGGTATAGAAGCTGATGCCCAGCGGCAGGAGGAAGCTGAGCACCGGCACCGGGTCGAAGCCCTCGATACCCATCATGGTGAACAGCTGGTTATAGCTCTCCATGGCGAAGCCGGTGTACTTGAAAAACCCGAGCAGAGAGAGGTTGCTGACAATCGAGACCACCACGCCGAGCTTCCTGCGGCGCCGCTTTTCCAGCGGCGCCAGGCCGATGATCAGGCCGCAGAGGTAGTCGATGACTGTCGAGACGAACATCAGCAGGGTGAAGAGCGGATTGGACCAGCCGTAGAAGATATAGCTGACCGCCGTCATCAGCACGTTGCGGCCACGCCTGGGCATGGCGTAGTAGGCCAGCAGGCTCAGCGGCAGGAAATAGAAGAGGAAGATATGGGAAGAAAAGACCATGAAGACGCTCGAAACGACAGATGATGGAGAAACCTCGTCGACAGGGGCGAGAACCACCGCGCGCCCGGTTCATTACGCACCCCGCCTGGCCGGGGCGCAAACCAGCTCTGCCAACGGGAGCAAGAACCGCATAGAATAAACGCTTTACGGGCCGAAGACAACGACATTCGGCAAAAGCCCGGACGAGGCGCTGGCCCCAGGCTCAACCTTCCGCCCTGCAATCAGAAACGCAACAACTGGAAAATATTGGAATAGTCATCGGTCCACGGCCGCACCTCCTCGTCGGCGGGCAGCAGACGCCAGCGCTCAGCCTCGGTGATCCCGGGCGGGAAGGCCTCGTCGCGGGCCAGCAGCACCACCTGGCTGTGGCTGAACAAACCGGAAAGCATCGAGGTCCCCTCGGGCCTCTCGACCTTATGACGGGAGCCATAGTAGAGGCTGTATCCCGGCGGCAGCTTCGCCCCCTGCAGTACGCGTGGCAGGTCGAGGTAGCGGTTGCTGAGATGGAAGACGACCAGGCCGTCCTCCTTGACCTTGGCGAGGTAGAGGGCGATGGCCTCGGCGGTGAGCAGGTGCACCGGCACGGCGTCGCCGCAGAAGGCATCGAGGTGGATGAGGTCGAAGTGATGGTCGGGGGCCTCGGCCAGCTTCAAGCGCGCATCACCGAGGACGATATCGATTTTCCCCCAGGCATCGTTGACGTAGCTGAACAGGGCCGGGTTGGTGGCCATGGCCACGACTTCGGGGTCGATCTCATAGAAGACCATCTCGTCGCCGACCTCGGTATGGGCGCTCATCGCCCCGGCCCCAAGGCCGGCGACGGCGAAACGCAGCGGCCGCCCGAGGTGGTGGCGCATCGCCGCCACCGCCTGGCCGATATTGCCATGGCGATGAAAATACATCAGCGGTTCGCGGTTCAAGGCCTCGTCGTCGCCGAAACGCTGCATGTTATGACGAGTGCTGCCGTGCAGGAAGAGATGGAAGGGCACGCCATGCATATCACGCTTTTCCTTGACCCGCAGGGCACCATAGAAGGAGCGGGCGAGGTGCAGGGTCGACTGTTCGGAGGAATGGACCACGGCATTGCCGCCGACCACCAGGGCGAGCACCACCACTGCCACCCGCCGTGTCGTCCCCCCGCGCCTGACGGCGATCATTGCGGCAATGACCACGATCACCAGGGAGTAGAGAGCCAGGGCGGTGCGCCCCTCCGCGCTTACCGCCCCGGTGAACAGGCGGTCGACGAGGAGAAAGAGCAGCAGCAACAGGGCCGACAACCCACATGCCCGAGCGGCGGCTGGCACGTCGTCCCCCGCGCCGCGTACCAGGCGAGTCAGCGCCAGGCGCAGGGCGATGGAAAAAATGACAATCATCACCAGGTAATATTCGAGGACCTGATGAAAAACCAGCGGCGCGACGACACCATTGAAGATTCCGCCCAGCGCACCACCGCAGGCGGTCCACAGGTAGAACTCGGTGAGACCTCCGACGGCGGGGCGAAGGCGGTAGAGAAAGCCGTGCAGGAGGCAGGAGGCGGCAAAGAAAAACAGCAGATTGAGAGGAATGGAAATCAGGGTCTGCGCCATGGTGCGGTCGCCACCCCAATAGCGCAGGGCCAGCACCGCCACGGCGAAGAGCACCACCGCCCAGGCCAGCATGGCCGGCGGCAGCAGGGCGCGCGCCCGTGAAAAGACGATCACATAGGACAGGAGATAGAGGGCCAGGGGCAGCACCCAGAACATCGCCGCCGGGGCGATGTCGGTGGTGACGTGACTGGTCAGGCCGAGCATGGCGCTGGACGGCAGGAAGGCCCAGAACACCCAGGCGATGCGGGATGCGCCGGAACTCAGCGAATCCTCCCGCTCGAGCCTTGGCGCCGGTTCTGCTTCCCCTCGCACCGCGCGCAGAGCGAACAGGGCGCAGCCGCAAAGCAAGGCGGCGAGGAGCAAGAAACCACCCTGCCAGAGGATGGTCTGCGGAACGATCGCCAGCGCCGGTTCGAGCAGCACCGGGAAGAGCAGCAGGGCAGCCATGCTGCCGAGGTTGGAGGCGGCGTAGAGGAAGTAGGGATCGCGGCCGCCGGAGGAAAACCACAGCTGCAGCAAGGGCGCAGTGGCGGAAAGGGCGAAGAACGGCAGACCGACGGACAGGGCGGCAAAAAGCAGCACAGCGACAATCGGCGAGCCACCGGCCGCCATACCGCCGTCCCCGAGGGAGAAGGGCAGCGCCAGGGTGGCCAGCAGCAGAAGGAGGCTGTGCAGGATCACCTGCAACCTGCGACCTAACCACCGGTCGCTGAGATGGACATAGCCGTAGCCGAGCACCAGGGTGACCTGGAAAAAGAGCATCACCGTGGTCCACACCGACGATGCCCCGCCGAAGCGCGGCAGGATCATCTTGGCGAAGAGCGGCTGCACCCAGAAAAGGAGGAAGGCGGAGATAAGGACGGCGAGGGCGAAGAGGATGGTCGGCATGGTGGCGGAAAACAGTTTGGAATTGTCATCTCCCGGTGCTTCTGGTAAAGAACAGTCCTTCTTCCTCCCCAGACCGCCATCGCCCATGGACCTTCTCACCATATTCGGCATCGCCGTCGCCCTGGCCATGGACGCCTTTGCCGTGGCCATCGCCACCGGCGTCAGCCTCAAGAGGGTCAGCCTGCGCCAGACCTTCCGCCTCTCCTGGCACTTCGGCCTCTTCCAGGCGATGATGCCAGTCATCGGCTGGGCCCTCGGCACCTCGGTGCAAGGCCTCATGGAGGCCTACGCCCACTGGGTCGCCTTCGCCCTGCTGGCCCTGGTGGGCAGCAACATGCTCAAGGAAGCCATCCTCGCCGACGACGAAGAAGAAGAGGCGGCCCCCAGGGACGCCACCCGCGGCATGAGCCTGGTCATGCTCTCGGTGGCCACCAGCATCGACGCCCTGGCGGTGGGGCTGTCCATGTCGCTGCTGCGCGTCTCCATCGCCACCCCGGCGCTGATCATCGGCCTGGTCGCCGCCCTGTTCACCATCGCCGGCCTGCATCTCGGCAAGGGTGTCGCCCGGCTCACCTGGCTGAGCACCTGGGCGGAAATCGTCGGCGGCCTGGTGCTGTGGCTGATCGGCCTCAACATCCTCCGCAAGAGCGGGGTCTTCGCCGCCTGGTTCTGATCGTCCCCTCCGTTCCGGCTCACGGCAGGCGGTAATACATCTCCAGATCGGGCTCGAAGACGTCCATCATCTGCCGCTCCCCCTCAAGCTGCGGGTGGTTGGCGAAGGGTTCCAGCACCAGTTCCTCCGGCACCGCCGGCTCGGCGTAGCTCTTGACCACCGTGCGGTCGAGGATGGCCCACTCGGCGACGAGGATACGCTCCTGCGCATAGTTGCCGCGCCGCACCCGGTCGACCTTGTAGACATTGACCACCAGGGCGCGCCGATAGGCGCCGATGGCGTCGGGGGCGGGAACCTCGGTGCGCTCCAGCAAGGTGCCTTCAACCACCAATGGCTCGGCCACCGCACCCTGACCGGCCTGCTCCCTGGCCTGGCGGCTGGCGAGGTCGACCTCTCCCTTGGCCAACGGCCGATCGTAGACGGCAATGGCCTCGAGCTGCGCCCGCAGCCCGCCATTGCCATCCCCGAGAATAAAGCTGTCCACCGCGTTGGCGGCGAAATCGACCCGTGCCTCGCGCACGCCGGCGCTAGTCCCATCGACGAAGAGCTCGGCCCTGCCATCGGCAAGGTTGAGGGCGAGGTGCCGCCTGGCCCCAACCGCCAGCGCTTTCGGCCAGGAGACTGTCCCAGAGACGGTGAGCAGTTGCAGGTCGCCACCCTGCTGACGCAACTGCGCCACGGTGACCGCGCCGGCGCTAAAGGTGGCAATGGCCGCCGCCTGCTCCGCCTCCGGCAGCAGCGCCAGGGTCAGCGCCAGGCGGCCGCTCCTGGCCAGGGCGGGGCCCATCTTTTTACCGGCCTCGCCGGTGTCGCCATAGCCGCCGCCGGTGGACAGGCGCAGCTGTGGGGTGAACAGCGCCCGCCCGCGCAGGTCGATATTGCACTGGAAGAAGCCGATCGGGCTCTTTTCCGGAAGCTGGTTGGCGGCCTTCATGTTCTCCCAGAGAAAAATCCGCCCGCCAGGTTCCACCGCCACAGCCGCGGCAGGCTGTTTGGCCGCCTCCTGCTGTTTGGCCGCCGCGGTCAGTTCAGCCTTGTCGCCGCCATCGATCCACACCTCGGGATAGAAGTCGGCGCGGCCGTTGTTCGTCACCTGCAGCCAGGCCTCGACCTTCTCCACCTTGGGGTCGAAGCGACCGAGGAAGATCTCCACCTTCTCGCCGCCGCCGCCGATACGGTTGCCGCCCTCGCCCTTGAGGTAGGGGCCGGTGATGGCGAAGAAACGGGGATGGTTGCTCCAGCGCGGATGGTAGACCTCGAAGCCGCCCACCTCCGGGGCGCCGTTGATGTTGACCGTCCACGATTTGCCGCCCTTGACGTCATGGACCTGCACATTGCGGTGCAGGCCGTCGAAGATCCACAGCAGCTTGGAATTGTCCGGGCTGAGGCTGGTCCAGCAGCCTTGGCCGAGACGCTGCCAGCGCTTGTCGGCCGTCCACAGCACGCCACCGTCCGGCCAGGGGAAGAGCCCGCCGAGGATCTCGCCGTCGCGGGACAGCTGCACGTTGTCCCAGGCCATGTTGGTCTTGTCCCAGAGCAACTCCTTCTTCTTCGGCGAGTCGAGGCGGAAGCGGTAGAGAGGCTGCGAGGTGCCGTACTTGTTTTCCGGCTGCAGCCCGGAGAAGCAGTAGACCCAGAGATTGCTCCGCCACGGGGTGAGGTTGCGCCCCGGCTCGCGCCACACCGCCACCGCCACACCCTCGCCGAGATCCTTGACCTTGCCGCTCGCCCAGTCCACCAGGGACATGCGGCGGGTCAGGCGACTGCTGACGATGACCTGATCGCCCTCCGGGGTGAACAGCGGCCGGAAATAGTTGTCGACCTTGTCGAGCAAAGGCCGCTCGCCGCGGCCATCGCGGGAATCGTAGCCGAAGAGCATCAGCTTGTTGCCATGGGCGAGGCTGTCGGCGCCGTCGCCGTGGTCCTGCAGCCAGACCAGCCGGGTATGGGTGCCAACCCACTGCTCGACCCGGTCGCCCCCGGCGGCGACGGCGGGGCCTCCGCAGAAGAGTATCGTCAGCATCACCACCAGGATTCCCAACAGCCGCTTCATGCCATTCCTCCGTGTGACGGCGAATCCACGCCGCGTATCCGTAATATCCGTGCCGGCGCCCCGACGAGCACCGCGTAATCGGGGGCGTCTCTGGTGACGACGGCCCCCGCGCCGACGATCACCCCTTTGCCAAGACGCACTCCATCGAGGACGACCGCCCCGGCACCCAGCCAGCAGCCCTCGCCGATGACCAGTTCCCCGCGGGAGTAGGCGCCCTGGTCCATGATCGGCCTGTCGAGTTCCTCATGGTGGTAGCGGCCGCCGCCGAGATAGCAGTTGCCGGCAATGATCGTCGCCGCCCCGACACGTATCCCCGAGGCCGAGGCGAATACCGTATTGACACCCACATCGACCCGCTCGCCAAGCACCACATGGCCGTTCTTGCCAAGCACGACGCAGTTGCGCGAGAGGAGGACGCCGTCGCCTAGGACCACGCCAATTTCTCCGCTACCGCTGCCGTCGATGAAACTGTGGTCGTCGATGGCCACCCGCTGCCCGACCGAGATCTTCCCCGGGTGGCGCAGCACCACGCCACGACCAAGGATGAGCCCACTGCCCGCAGAGCGCAGCAGCCGCCCGGCGGCCATCTTGCGCAGGGCATAGCCAAGCGCCCCGCCAAGGTCGACGAGGAGCAGAGCGAAGAGCTCATAGAGCAGAAAGCCGCTCAACGACAGCTCGCCCACAGCCTTGCGCCGGTACCTGGCAAAGGCCGAGCCGCCCCCGTGGAGCTGCTCCCCCAGGTCTTGCTTGGCGATATCCCTTTTGTTCACGCCGTCTCCTCCCACGCCGCTTTCGCCCACGTCACATCACCGCCACGCGGGGGATGCGCAGCAGAGCCTCGAAGATGAAGACATAGCCGGCCAGGCAGAAGAGCGGCACCACCCCGAAAAGGATGACCCTGCGGTCGATCACCTGATGGTGCCAGCCGTAGAGCATGCCGAGAATCGGCAGCAGCGGGAAGAGATAGCGCCCCTGGGCCTGGAAGTCGACGGTCCATGAGTGATGCAGGGACTTGCCGATGAGCGCGGCGGCGATGGCCAGGGCGACCACCGCCAGGCCTCCGCCCAGCCAGCCCCCGCCACGAAAGACGGCGGCGAAGAAGAGCGCCAGGCAGAACACCCCGGACCAGCGCACCAGATCGTAGAACCCTTCCCCGGCGGAAATGGTGAAATAGCCGAAGACCCCGAAGCTGCTGCGGAAGACCTTCTCGAACCAGCGATCCACGGTGACGATGCGTTCGAGCGTCGCCCCGCGCGCCTTGCGGTAGAGGGAGATATGTTTTTTATGCAGCTCGGTGCTCGGCTTGTAGAGCGGGCTGGCCATGCGTTCCTGCACCTCGGCGATCTTCTCGTCGCGGTCGGCGCCGTTGACGAGGTAATCGACCCCCACCCGCCCCCCATACACCGCCAGGCCGACCAGGGTGACGAGCAGGAGACGCAGCACCGCCCCCTTCTTGTCCCAGAAATACTCGTCGGTGGCGAAGATCTTGGCCAGCAGCACGAGATAGAAAAAGGCCACGAAGGGCAGGTAGTTGACTTTCAGCAGGAAGACGATGCCGAGCAGCACCCCGAGCAGCGCCGTGCCGCCCAGCGCCACCAGCGCCCCCTCGCCCTTGAGGTAGCGATGCAGCAGGCTGTGCGGGTTGATGGCCTCGCAGGCGGCGATAAAGGCGAAGAACAGGGCGAAGGCGTCGGAGGCGCTGTAGGAGAAGATATACCAGATCTGCGCCGAGACGAGAAAAGGCAGGGCCACCATACGGGCGTGGCGACTGCGGATGGCATAGAGGACGATGAGCCCGAAGAGGGCGACATTGAACAGGCGCAGCGAGAAATACTCCGGCAGGTGCATCGACTGCAGGAACTTGTGGAACTTGCCGGCGAAGAGGTAATAGATCTCGCCGTTGTTGAGCCGCGACACCCCGTAGACGCTGAAGGTCTCGCCGATATCCGGGTCGTCGATCTGCGGCGGCAGCCAGTGGTCGACATAGTAGCGGATCGCCGCCATATGGACATACTCGTCGGGATGGCTGTTTTCGCGGCTGATGCCGGCCATGGCGACGACGAGCAGCCACACGCCGAAGAGCAGCACCGGCACGAAGCGCAGGTTGGCGGCCAGGGGGGCGGCGCCATAATACACGGCGAGGGCGAGGAGGATGACCACCGCAAAGCGGCACAGCAGCGAGAGGAGGTCGAAGCCGCTCCGCTCGGGGCTGATCGGTAGCTCGAAGTTGCCGTCGTTGCCGGAAGCGGTCACCCGCAGACCATCGTCGTCGACGCTCGACTCGGCAATGTCGTGCAGGGGCTGGAGGAGGGCCAGCTGCTCGCGATCGGCGAAGACCAGGGGACGATAGCCCTCCTGGGTGATGACCAGCTTCTTCAGGACCGCCTCGCCGGCGTAGTTATGGGTATCGATGCGCAGCCGGGCGAGTTTGCCGATATCGGTGAAGAAGAAGGCATACTGCTGCCGCTCGGGCTTGGCGACCACCCCCGCCATGTGCTCTTCGGCGTAGAGTTGCCCCTCCCTGGCCCAGTAGATCTTGAAATCGGCCTTCTGCGACACCTCCAGTTCCACCTCCACCCTGGCGGTGGCGACGAAAAAATAATAATAGAGGCTCGAGGCGAGCAGGGCGACGACCACGGCGAAGAGATGCCTGAGCACCTTCTCCTTGCGGCCGGCCGGCTGTTGCAGGGATGGTGTATCGAGATTCACGATGACCCCCGTGATGAGTTGGATCGCAGTGCCGGCCTTCGCTGCCTGGCGCCGGATTGCGTATTATTGGCTTGCTGGCTGGGAGGGTGGGGCCTTGGTCTGTTGTTCGAGCGTGACGCCCCACTGATTGTTGATGGTGAACAGACCCACTTTGCCGGGTTTGCCCCTGGAAAAAGTGCCGACATAGATGGAGCCGGTGTCGTTGGTGACCCGCAGGGTGCCGCTGCCCTCTTCATAGCTCCACTCGCCGCTGCCCTTCTTGGCCGTGCCATCGTTCAAGACGATATCGTAGCCGTGCCGGCCGGCGGGGTGGAACTCATAGATGCCGCTGTAGGTTCTCGTGTCCTTGTGGCTCTTGCCCTCAGCCCGCCAGATGCCATGAATATCGGCGGCGGCAGGAAAGGCGATCCAGTCGCGGCAGCCGCCCGCCATGGCCAACAGCGCCAGCACGACCGCCAAGCTATACAACACCGCCCGGCCTGCTAGCTGTGGATGGTCGGTGGTGGAAACTCCCTTCATCGTCACTCCATGTTCCGTGCCTGAAGCGGCCCCGCACTTGCCGCGCATAGGCCCTCCCGGCCATCGCCAGCCTCGTCGCCAGACCGGCAACGCGCCGCGGTGTCGTCAACGCACAAATCCCTGGCGGCCCTGAGGCCCGGCAGGATAGGCTGTATATTTCACGTGATAAACTTCGTTAAGTACACTCTCCCCCTGGCCAATGCAACCATTATTTCCCGGCCGCGACGGGCCGCCAGCGCTGGCCGAATCCGCAAAAACCATTGGCAGAACCGGTCTATGGCTATATAGTGGCAGGAATTGCATCGCCGGCGAGGAGACCGGTGGCCATAGAGATCAACCCATTGAAAATTGAGGATAAACACATGAAAGAGGCAATTGCGGCGGTTCGCGGCATGGAGATCCTGGATTCGCGGGGCAACCCGACGGTTCGTGTCTTTGTCGAGCTGGCGGACGGCACCGTTTCCTCCGCCTCCGTCCCTTCCGGGGCCAGCACCGGCGAAAACGAGGCCATCGAACTGCGTGACGGCGACAAGAACCGCTATCTCGGCAAGGGTGTGCTCAAGGCGGTGGAAAACGTCAATGCGATCATCGCCCCGGCGCTGATCGGCATGCCCGCCACCCAGCAGGTGGCCATCGACCTGAAGATGATCGAGCTCGACGGCACCGACAACAAGTCGAACCTCGGCGCCAACGCCATCCTCGGCGTCTCCATGGCCGTGGCCCGGGCCGCCGCCATGTCCTGCCGCCTACCCCTCTACCGCTACCTCGGCGGCTCGGGGGCGCGCCGCATCCCGGTGCCGGCGATGAACATCATCAATGGCGGCGCCCATGCCGACAACAGCGTCGATATCCAGGAGTTCATGGCGGTGCCCATCGGCGCCCCCAACTTCCGCGAAGGCCTGCGCTATATCGCCGAGACCTTCCACACCCTGAAGAAGCTGCTCAAGGGGCAGAACCTCGCCACCAGCGTCGGCGACGAGGGCGGTTTCGCCCCCAACCTGCCGAGCAACGAGGCGGTCATGGATATCATCATCACCGCCATCGAGAAGGCCGGCTACGTCCCCGGCCAGGACATCGCCATCTCCCTCGACAGCGCCGCCAGTTCTTTCGCCACCGATCTCGGCGGCAGCTACGACCTCAAGTGGTCCGGCGGCGGCGCCAAGAGCTCCGACGACCTGGTGGCCATGGCCGAGCAGTGGGTGGAGAAATACCCCATCGTCTCCTGGGAGGACCCTCTGGCCGAGAACGACTGGGCGGGCTTCAAGAAACTCACCGCCAGGGTGGGCGAGCGCATCGACATCGTCGGCGACGACATCTTCGTCACCAACACCCAGTACATCTCCCGCGGCATCGAGGAAAAGGCCGCCAACTCGGTGCTCATCAAGCTCAACCAGATCGGCACGGTGTCGGAGAGCATCGACGCGGTGCGCATGTGCCGCGACGCCGGCTGGCGCTACTTCATCTCGCACCGCTCCGGCGAGACCGAGGACACCTTCCTCGCCGACTTCGCGGTGGCCATGGACGGCGGCCAGCTGAAAACCGGCTCGGCCTCGCGCAGCGAACGCATCGCCAAGTACAACCGCCTGCTGGAAATCGAGCAGGAGTTGGGCGGCGCCGCCCTCTACTACTGGTAAACACCCGGCGCCGCCCCTCGCCCCTCAGCGCTCGGGCGGCGTCAACACTCGGCAATTCCACCTTCGGCCATTGACAGAAGGGGCCATCGGGGCAACTCTATCTGTCAAAGGTCAATTCCCGCCCGGCACTTCTGTCCGGGCCAGGCAACAATGGCACCACGGAGCACAGCGATGGCCCCTCTCCCCCACGAAAAACCTGATCCGCAGCGGGTGGCCGTCCTCCGCGCGCTGCCCCTGGAAGTCAAGGAACGGCTCACCGGCGAAGAAGCGGAAGCGTTCATGTACAACCGCGAACTGCCCGAGTCCCTGCTCGAGAAGCTCAAGGACTATCTCGTCGACGAGCGCCCGTAAATTACAGTAGATCTTTTCCCACCCATCCCAAGGAGATCCCCATGGCCGAAGAGAAACGCACCCCCTGCCCCACCTGTCAAGGCAAGAAAATCATCGATGGCGTCTGCGAGGTAAGTTCGGAGTGGCGCGGCAGCCAGGACGACCAGGCCGACGACACTCAGTGCACCCCCGATCAGGTATGCCCCACCTGCAAGGGCAAAGGCTACGAAGACTAAGTGCCGCCGCGCGGGGCCTTTTACATCGGCCCCGCCCCGCCTGTGGTGACGTATCGCCCAACCCTCTCACACCCAACGCCCGTCTGGGTTGGCGTGAGGCCTGCACCTGAGGAGATACCGCAAGATGGCCCTTGAAAACTGGCTGGCCTTCGTCGCCGCCTCGGTGGTTCTGCTGGTGCTGCCGGGGCCGACCATCCT
>JANJUM010000269.1 GCA_024710585.1 Desulforhopalus sp. | reverse complement strand
GATGAGCACGGAAACGATCTCACTGCCCTGCAGGTTGCTAAATTTCCTGGTCTCCTTGAGGGTGACCATATAGAGCGTGGTGCAATCCTGGTTGCAGATATAGGCCATCAGCGAGCAGTGCGGTCCCTCAGGCGAGCTGGTCGCCAGCACGCACAGATCCTCCTGCCGCAACACCGTCTGCATATCCGGGCGTACGCCGCATGCAGTCTGCGTATTATCTTCAGCCATATCTCTGTCCCTCCACCCTGCGGGAATCTCTCGGCGGCAATGTAGCGGCGCGACTCCCCGCCGGCCCAACCATGGTAATGCATTCTCGGCGACTAATCACCACTCTTTTCAGCCTGTTCACCCCCATGGTCCCTGGCGATCAGCATATAGATCGAGGGAATGACAAAGAGGGTAAACAGGGTGCCGATGGCCATTCCGCCGACCAGTACCAGACCGATGGAGTTCCGGGCCAGTGCACCGGCCCCGGAGACCAGGGTCAGGGGAAAATGGCCGGCGATGGTGGCGCCGGTGGTCATCAGCACCGGGCGCAGCCGGGTGATCGCCGCCTCGGTGATCGCCTGCCGCTTGGAAAGGCCCTGCTCCTGGAGCTTGTTGGCGAACTCGACGATGAGAATGCCGTTCTTCGAGACCAGCCCGACCAGGGTGACCAGCCCCACCTGTGAGTAGATGTTCATGGTTGTCGTCCAGCCGTGGGTCCAGAACTGCACGCTTGGGTCGGGCATTTTCAGAAAGGTGAAGAGCAGCGCCCCGAACATCCCCAAGGGTACC
This sequence comes from Desulforhopalus sp., assembly GCA_024710585.1. Classification (GTDB taxonomy): domain Bacteria; phylum Desulfobacterota; class Desulfobulbia; order Desulfobulbales; family Desulfocapsaceae; genus Desulforhopalus_A. The sequence continues at coordinate 22,717 of JANJUM010000269.1, read as the reverse complement.
GATCCGGCGAGAATGATGAAGGGGTCGCGGAAGCTGTTGAACTGGGCGGCGAGCACCATGAAGATAAGAATCACCGCCAGGCCGAAGGCCGGCAGGAATTTGTTGCCTTCAGTACGCAACTGCCTCGATTCGCCAGTGTAATCGAGAACATATCCCTTGGGGAGGATCTTCATCGCTTCGTCTTCGAGAAAGCGCAACGCCTCATCGAGCGGCCGGATCGGCACCCCGCTGATCTTGACGGCATTGAGTTGCTGGAAACGGTTGAGGGAACGGGCACCGGTGGAATTCTTGATGCTGGCTACCGTCGACAGCTGCACCAGTTTGCCTTCCGGACCGGTGACGTAGATGTTTGCCAACTGGCTGGGGTTGAGTCGCTCGAGCCGGGAAATCTGCGGGATCACCTTGTAGCTGCGACCGGAGATATTGAAGCGGTTGACGAAATTGCCGGCGAGCATGGTGCCGATATCCGAGCCTACCTGCTGCAGGCTCAGGCCGAGGTCGGCTACTTTGTCGCGATCGATGACGATCTCCGACTGGAGTTGATCCATCTTGACATCGATCAGCGGGGGGAAGGCGAACATCTTGCTTTCGATGGCCTTGCCCTGGATCTGCTGCGCAAACTGCAGGATCTGATCGACTTCGGCAGTGGAGGCGATGATGAATTCCACCGGGAACTGCCCGCCGCCTGGCAAAGCCGGAGGTGTTACCGGAAACATGCGGATTCCGGGGATGGCATGGAGTTTTCCCTGCACCTCCGGCATGATCTCGAAGACATTGCGCTCCCGTTTTTCCCAGGGCCTGAGCACCATGCCGCCGAATCCGGAATTGGGGAAGGTGATCTGAAAGGTGAAATCGGTCTCCGGAACGCTCATGAAGGCGTCGTTGGCTGCTGCGGCGTAAAGGCTGTTCTGGTCCAGGGTGGAGTTGGCCGCGCCATCGAGGATGCCGAAAATCACCCCTTGGTCCTCGGCCGGGGCCAGTTCCCTCGCCGACATCATGAACATCGGGAAGGCGAGTGCCACCAGAAACAGCCATACCATGTAGACTGCGGGCCTGGCATTGAGGGTGCCGTCCAGGAGCCAGCGATAAAAGGCCTGGATCTTCTTGAAGTCACGGGAAATTTTTCCAGAAAAGCCGGTGTTTGCCTTTCCCGGTTTGAGAATCTTGGCCGACATCACCGGGGAGAGGGTCAGGGCAACGATACCCGAGATGGTCACCGCTCCAGCAAGGGTGAAGGCGAATTCGCGGAAGAGCGACCCGGTCAAGCCTCCCTGCAGGCCGATGGGGGCGTAGACCGCCGCCAGGGTAATGGTCATGGCGATAATCGGCCCGATTAGCTCCCTGGCACCCTTGATCGCCGCGTCATAGGGGGCGAGCCCCTCGCGCAGGTGGCGCTCGACGTTTTCCACCACGACGATGGCGTCGTCGACCACCAGACCGACGGAAAGGACAATGGCCAGCAGGGTCAGCAGGTTGACGGTAAAACCAAAGACCTGCATGAGGAAGATGCCGCCGATCAGTGACACCGGGATGGCCACCACCGGCACCAGCACCGAGCGAAACGACCCGAGAAACAAGTAGATGATGACCACGACGATGAGGAGGGTGTCGAGCAGGGTCTTGATGACCTCGTCGATGGCGTTGGTGATATATTCGGTAGCATCGTAGCCGATGGTCGCTGTCATGCCGCTCGGCATCTGCTTCTGAATGGCCTCCAACTCGACGCGCACCCGCTTGAGCACATCTATGGAGTTGGCATTGGGCAGTGGCCAGATGCCCATGAACACTGCAGCCTGACCTGAAAAGCGCACCTCCGATCCGTAATCCTCGGCCCCCAGCACCACTTCGGCGATGTCCTCGAGGCGCACCACGCCGCCCCCCTGCTCGCGGATAATCAGCTTTTTGAATTCGCCGAGTGAGCGCAGGTCGGTGTTGGCAGTCAGGTTGATCTGGATCAGCGAGCCCTTGGTCTGGCCGACCGCGGCCAGGAAGTTATTGCTGGCCAAAGCCTGCCGAACCATCGCCGGGCTGATATTATAGGCGGCCATCCGCTCGGAATTGAGCCAGATGCGCATGGCGAACGTGCGCCCACCGAGGATATCGGCGCGCTGCACCCCCTCGACCGCCGAGAGCCGCGGCTGGACCACCCTGACCAGGTAGTCGGTGATCTCGTTCTGGCGCAGTTCCTTGTCGGTAAAGCTGAGATAGGCCGAGGCGAACTGGCTGTCCGCCGACTCGACATTGAGGGCCGGGACCTGGGCCTCGGGCGGCAGGTCGCCGCGAATCTGGTCGACCTTGGAGCTGATCTCGGAGAGGGCCTTGATCGGGTCGTAGTTGAGCTTTAAGCGGACATTGATGGTCGACAGGCCCTGAGCGCTCTGCGACTCGATATACTCTATACCGTCGGCGGCGGCGATTGCCCGCTCGAGAGGCGTGGTGATAAACCCGCGCACCAGGTCGGCACTCGCCCCGACATAGACAGTGGTCACGGTCACCACCGCATTGTCGCTGCGCGGATATTGACGAACATTGAGATTGCGAATGGCCTGGATGCCGGCAATGACGATTACCAGACTGATAACCACCGCCAGAACCGGTCGGCGAATGAAGAGATCGGTGAATTTCATCAACAACGCTCCCCGAAAGAGAGTATTCGCGAGAAACGAGCGGCGTCGTGATGATGGGCCCCTCGCTCACCATGGCAGCTACCCCAGCAACAGAGGTCTTAGCTGTCCTCGGGCCGTGGTGACAGTTTGAATGCCGGCGCAAGGTTGTTGTCGATGACCACCGGCTGACCATTGCGCAGTTTGAAGACCCCGGTGGTGACCACCTTGTCGCGTTCGGATAGGCCGGAGAGCACCGAGATGAAGTCTCCCCGTTTCTCGCCGAGGCGAACGAAACGCTGGTTCGCCACCTTGATCGGCTGCCCGCCTTTCTCATCGGTTTTCTCGCCGACGACAAAGACCGAATCGCTATAAGGGGCATGGAGCACGGCTGTGGCGGGAATGGCCAGCACCTGATTGTCCTCGGGCAGCACCACCTCTACGTTGACAAACATCCCGGGGCGGAGATGTTCGTCGCTGTTTTTCAGAGTCGCCTGCACCGAAATATTGCGGGTGAGACTGTCGACCTGTGGGTTGATGGCGGTGATGCGGCCGTCAACCGCTGCCTGTGGCAGAGCGTCCGAGGTGATGCGCACCACATGGCCAACAGCGATCCGGCCCAGCTGGTGCTGCGGCAGCTGAAAGTTGACGAAGATCGGGTCGAGCGCCTGCAGGGAAACGATGGGTGTACCCTCTTTGAGGATTTCCCCGAGATTGACCAGGCGGATGCCCAGCCAGCCGCTGAACGGGGCCTGGACGTTTTTCTTGGCGATGGCGGTGCGAATGGCATCGGCCTGGGCCCTGTTGGCCTTGAGCTGTGCCTCGGCGTTGTCGAAATCCGCCCGGGAAATGGCATTGCGCCGGTAGAGTTCTTCAATCCTGTTGAAGTTGTTCTGGGCCAGGGCGATCTGTGCCTCGGCCGAGCGTAGCTGTGCCTCCTCGGTGGAGCTGTCCTGTTTGACCAGCAGCCCGCCCTCCTGCACCTTGGTCCCGGGTTCAAAGGCGATGCGCACGACCTTGCCGGGCATCTCCGCCGCAATCGTCACCCCCTGCACGGCGGTGAGCGTGCCAACCGAACCAAGCGTCAACTCCCAGGAACTTGTTTGCGCCTCGGCCGCCGTGACCACCTCTGGAGGAAAGGTCATCGCCTGACCTTGGTCGATCATTTTTTTGATCTGCAAGGCCTTGATGCCGCCAATCCCCACGGCGAGGAGGAGCAGGCCGAGTACGGTAAAAAAGAGTTTTTTCTTCATGATGACCTTCCGGTGGAAGAGGTGTCACAAACGAGGATTTCTACCTGCTTATGGTAACCCCCCTGCAAGCACTGTCAATAACCCATGAGAGAGTACAGGAAAATGGTGCCATCGGGGGCGCTTCCTGGCTTCGCAGTCCAACTGGAGATTCTGGCAGATATGGCCGGCAGCGAGCGGGATGGCGCGAGGTGCGGCCGCAAGAGAGCGCCATTCCATGCGACAGGGAACTGGTGATCCAGCCCTGTCGCCATCTCTACCGGCAGGAATTTCGCTGCAGAAATTCCTGCATTGATGGTATCGGGCAAACTCTGCGGCCGTTGTGGCGAAATGATGGTGAAGGGAGCCACCATTGTGTGGTACTCTGCGCTGCCGCCTCCCCCGGAGATTGGCAGAGAAGCTTCCATTTCCCCGGCGGATGGCTTGACTTGCCTCCTCGCCGGGATGCGGGCGCAAGCTTTTCGGGCATTTCGCCACACCTCAGCAAAGTTCCTACGGAAATAACCATGAAACACCTTCCCCTACGCTTCAAAGACTGCCAAAAAGGCTTCACCGTCGACCAGGACAAGGTCGTCGCCCCGGAAAAGACGTTGGCCTCATTCTACGCCCGCATCGAGGAACTCGATATCTCCATCCTCAACGAGGTCAAAAGGATAGACAACGGTCGCCTCGACATCCCGGTGTACTTCAGCGTCTGTGGCGAAGACGCCATGGCTCTCACCGGCACGAAAAAACAGATGGGCAAGGGCGCCTCGCCGATCCAGGCTGAGGCCTCCGCCTGCATGGAGCTGGCCGAGCGCTTCTCGTTCTTCAGTTTCAAGAACAAGGCCGACAACTTCCTCGTCGGCGACTACCTGCAGATGAAGGAGGCCGGCTATCCGGTGCTTGGCCTAGAGTTCCTCCTCCTCTCGGTGCACGACAGCCATAGCGGCGCCGCCAGGCTGGAGAAGCTGCTCGAAGGCATCCCTCTGCAGTGGGCCTGGGCCACCAACATCACCCGCGGCGAGAGCGTACTGGTGCCGTTCTCCTGGTTCTTCGCCATCAACGAGTTCAACGGGCCCTCCGCCGGCAACACCCTCGAGGAAGCCGCCATCCAGGGCATCTGCGAGATCGTCGAGCGCCATGTCTCGGCCCTCGTCAGCCATGGCAGGCTCTTTGTGCCGCGCATCGACACCGCCTCGATCAAGGACCCGGTGGCAAGAGACTTGCTGGCCAAGTTTGCCCGCCAGGGCATAGAGCTCTATCTCAATGACTTCACTCTCGATACAGGCATCCCCACGGTCGGCGCGGTGGCCGTCGATCCCTCGACCTTCCCGGTGAAGAGCGAGATCGTCTATACCGCCGGCACCACGCCGGGCCCGGAAAAAGCGGTTATCCGCGCCATTACCGAGGTGGCCCAGCTGGCCGGCGACTTCAACAGCAACGCCAACTATGTTGCCTCCGGCCTGCCCAAGCCGCTGTCGATGAGCGAGGTCGATCACCTCACCGCCGCTCCCGCCATGGTGACCATCGACCAGATGGCCGATCGGAGCGACAGCAACCTGCGCGTGGAAATCGACAACTGCGTCGAGGCGCTGGCCGCCATCGGCATGGAGGTGCTGATGATCGATGTCACCCACCCGCAGCTGCAGATCCCGGCCCTCTACACCATCGTGCCCGGGGCCCACTTCCGCGAGCGCTCGATGCTGAGCGATGTCGGTCTGTTCGCCGCCAAGCTGGCCGTGGAGCTGATAGACGAGCCGCAGTTCCTCGACGCCAAGCTGGCGCAGATGGAAGGGCTCTTGCCGGGGGCCTATTATCTCGAATTCTATCGCGGCCGCAATCTTGTCGACCAAGGCGCTGCGGCGGAGGCTCTGGCCCATTTCGAGCGTGCCCTGCAGCTTGGCCCGGAAGGGGAGGACCTGCCCTATATCCTTTCCTACAAAGGGACCTGCCTGCGTGACCTCGGCCGCTACGAAGAGGCCATCGACACTTTGCGCCAGGGGCTGGCGGCGGACGAGGAACGGCCGGACATGCACAACATCCTCGGCGTCTGTTTCTTCAAGCTCGGCCAATACGAGCAGGCGGTGGAGCACTTTCGCCGGGCGGTAACCCTCAACCCGGCCTCGGCGGTGGACTACGCCAACCTCGGTGTCAACTACCACCGTCTCGGCAAGTCCGGCGAAGCCAAGGAGTTCCTCACCCTGTCGCTGACCCTCGACCCGGGCCTCGACTTCGCCCGCAACCTGCTCGACGAGCTCTCGGCATGACGGGGTCACGTGGCGATGTGCAGGCGATGGCCTGCCCGAAAGGGCTGGGCAGTTGCTTCGCCAGGGCTGGCGACTTGGGTGCGGCCAGCCGCGCCTTCCTGGTCGTGACGAGGTGCCTGGCCCTGCTGCTGGTCACCTCTCTCTGTCTCTGCGGCATCGCCTGGGCGGCAACCGATGACTCGGCCCAAGCGCTCAAGGACCGCGCCAAGGGCTATTACTATGGCCTTGGCGGGGAGAAAAACCTCTCCAAGGCCCTGCAGCTCTACCTGCGCGCCGCCGATCTGGGCGATGCCGAGGCTCAGTACATCAGCGGCGGCATGCTCTTCAAGGGGCTGGGCGCGCAGCAGGATACAGCTCGCGCCTTCCGTCTGCTCTATCAGGCGGCCATCAATGGCAAGAGCAGCGCCGTGTCGGAGCAGCTCATCGGTCAGGCCTTTCTGCTTGGCTCGGGGCTGCCGAAAAACTATACCAAGGCGGCCCACTGGTACACTCAGGCGGCCGAGAACGGCAACCGGGAAGCGCAGAACGAGCTCGGTTTTCTCTATTTTCTCGGCAGGGGAGTGGAACAGGACCTCGAGAAGGGCGGCGACTATTTCCTCATGGCGGCAAGGGCCGGCCTGGCGGTGGCTCAGTACAATGTCGGGGTGATGTACGCCACCGGCCGTGGCGTCGATGGCGTGGACCTGCCGCGGGCCTACGCCTGGTTGAATATCGCCGCTACCGGCGGGCATTCCCCCGCCCGTGCCGCCCGCGACTCGCTGGAGCCGGTGCTTGAACGGAGCCAGCTGCTCGAGGCGCAGCGCTTAACCGAGGAGCTCATGGCGACGTTGGAAGAGCGATGAGCGAGGGTTGCATCGCCGTGACATTTGCGGTAATGAGTTCTCCTGGTTACCGGGCAGGCACTGCGGCGACGAGGAGGCGAAGTTGCGCGACGAACGGCTGAAAACCATTTATCTGCTGCGGCATGGCGATATCGACGGACGGGGGCGCTATATCGGCAGCACCGATCTGCCGCTCAGCGACCGTGGCCGTCGCCAGGTACTGGCGCTTGCCCCGTCGCTTGCCCACACCCCGATCAATGCCGTCCTGTGCAGCCCGATGAGGCGCTGCCGCGAGACCTGGGAGTCTCTCTCGCTGCCTGCACCCGGCAAGCTCTGTGCCGACTTGCGCGAGGCTGACTTTGGCCGCTGGGAGGGGCTGAGATTCGCCGAGATCGCCGCCGCCGACAGCGGCCTCGTCGATCGCTGGGCGACAGCTGATCCCTCCTTTGCCTTTCCCGGCGGGGAGTCGCTGATCGACTTCCGGCAGCGGGTGACCGCCGCCTGGGAGATGATGCGCGGAGTCGATGGGGACTGCCTGCTGGTGATCAGTCACGGCGGGGTCATCCGCCACCTGCTCTGCCTTGCCCTCGACCTGCCCTGGGAGAAGCATCTGCTCTTCGAAATCGGCCTGGCGAGCTGCACCACGCTGGCGCTCTACTCCGCTGGGGCGGTGCTCACCGGCCTGAACCACAGAGGAGTCTAATATGGCCAAGCTGATCCTCTATACCGGCGGGGCGCGCAGCGGCAAGAGTTCCCTGGCCCTGGCCAGGGCGGAGGAGATCGGCAGGCGCCGCCTCTTCGTTGCCACCTGCCCGGTGGTCGACAGGGAGATGAACGACCGCGTCGAGCGCCATCGCGAGGAGCGCAAGGGGCGCGGCTGGCAGACCATCGAGTGCGAGCTCGAGCTTGCCGGCTTGTTTCCGGGCGCCGTAGCCGGGGCGGAGGTGGTCTTGATCGATTGCATCACGCTTTGGGTGAACAATCTTCTCTATCGCTATGATCTGTCCGGAAAATTGCTCGATGATCATGCCGTCGCCACACTTTGTCGCGAGTGGCTCGCGGCCAGCGAGGCCTACGGGGGGACGCTGATCTGCGTCACCAACGAGGTCGGTCTGGGCATTGTCCCCGACAACGCGCTGGCCAGGCGCTACCGTGACCTGGTGGGAACCTGCAACCAGCTGCTCGCGGCAAGGGCCGAAGAGGTCATTCTCGTCAGCTGCGGCCTGCCGCTCTCTCTCAAAAAAAACGACCAGCAGCCTGAGGCGGGCCGCGCGAGACATTGAGCTTCGCCAAAAAAACGATTACCAACGACATTCCATACCATGAGCCTCTTAGAACGTACACTAAAGAAGATCTTTCCCCAGGACAGCGCCTGCCGCAGCGAGGCCAGGGCCCGTCTCGACCAGTTGGCCATGCCGCACTGGGCCTTGGGCGATTTGATGGACCTTGCCATCGACCTTTCCGGGATGACCGCGACCATCAGACCCAGCTTTCCCCGTAAGGCCATTGTCACCATGGCCGGCGATCATGGCGTGGTCGCCGAAAAGGTCAGCAAATACCCGCAGGAGGTGACGGAGCAGATGGTGCGCAACTTCGTGCGCGGCGGGGCGGGCATCAACGCCCTCGCCGCTCAGGCTGGGGCCGAGGTGTTCATCGTCGACATGGGGGTTGCCGCCGACCTGCGCCAGCTGGCCGAAGAGGGAAGGTTGATCAACAAGAAGGTTGGCCTCGGCACCGCCAACATCGCCGTCGGGCCGGCGATGAGCAAGGCCATGGCCACCAGGGCGGTCGAGTCGGGTATCGATATCGCCAACGAATTGGCCGGTCGCTTCGATATCTTCGGCACTGGCGATATGGGCATCGGCAATACCACGCCATCCACCGCCATCGCCGCCGTCTGCACCGGCAAGAGCGTCGCCGAACTGACCGGACCCGGCACCGGCCTCGATGAGGAGCAGGTGCGCCACAAGGCGGTGGTCATTGCCAGGGCGTTGGAGGTCAACAGCCCCGATGCCAGGGATGGCCTGGACATCCTCGCCAAGGTCGGCGGCTTCGAGATCGGCGGCATCGCCGGGCTCATCCTTGGTGCCGCCGCTCATCGCCGCCCGGTGGTGATCGACGGCTTCATCTCCACTGCCGGGGCGCTGATCGCCGCCCGGATCGAGCCCTTTGTCAAGGATTATCTCATCTTCTCGCACCGTTCCATGGAGCCCGGCCATCAGGCGATGCAGGAGGCGCTGGGCTGCAAAAAGCCCCTGCTCGACCTCAATTTCCGCCTTGGCGAGGGCACCGGCGCTGCCGTGGCCATGAACCTCGTCGACGGCGCGGTGGCGATCCTCACCAGGGTGGCCACCTTCGCCGAGGCCGCCGTGGCCACCGCCGACAAGTAGGGGAGGGGAAGGTGGGCGAAACGGGACATGGCCGCTGGATGTTTGTGGCGCGGTTCTGCACCGCCCTGCGTTTTCTCACCCTGGCGCCCGTGTCCTGGCGCGCCGCCGACGATGGTCACCACTTTCCCGCCAGTCTGCCCTATTTTGTCCCTGTCGGCATGCTGGTCGGGGTGCTGGTGGCGAGTGTCGCCGGGGTCTTCAGCCTGTTCCTGCCCCAGGGGGTGACGGCGATGCTGGCCATCGCCATGCTCGCCGGGGTCTCCGGCTTTCTCCACCTCGACGGCCTCGCCGACAGCGCCGATGGCCTGCTCAGCTCGCGGCCGCGGGAGATGCGCCTGGAGATCATGAAGGACAGCCGCTCCGGCGCCATGGGCATCGTCGCCGTGGTGCTGGTGCTGCTCACCAAGTATGCCGCCTTGAGCGCCATGCCCGTCGACCTCTTCCTGCCGGCTCTCCTGCTCATGCCCATGGCGGGGCGCTCGGCGATTCTGCTGATGATGGCCGGCCTGCCCTACGCCAGGAAGGAAGGCGGCCTGGGCAGCCTCTTCTACAGCGGCGACAGCAAGAAGGCCGCTCTCTTCGGCCTTGTGCTGCTGGCCATTTGTCTGGCGCCGCTCGGCGCCGCCCGACTCGTGTCCGCCCTGGTCGTCTTCGGCACGGTGGTGGCGTTTTTTTCCTGGTGGTGCCGGGCCTCTCTCGGCGGTGCCACCGGCGACACCCTCGGCGCGGTGTGTGAGCTGGCCGAGGCGGGGGTCGTAGTGGCCATGACCGTCTCTCTGGCCCGTTTTTTCCCTTGATATGCGGTGAGCTATGCAACAATTCGAACATGGCGGCAATATCCACAAGCTGCTTCGCCTCTCCCCGGGCTCCGGCGCTGATGCCATCGATTTCAGCGCCAATATCAACCCGCTCGGCCCGCCTTCGTGGTTCCGCCCCTTGATGAGCCGCAGCCTGGAGGGGCTGGTCCACTATCCAGATCCGGAAAACACCCGCTTCGTCAGCGCCGTGGCCGAGCACCACGGCATCGACCGGGAGAGGGTGGTGGTCGGCAATGGTACCACCGAACTGCTCTACCTGATCACCCGCACCCTTGGCGCCACGCGGGCGGTGATTCCCACGCCCTCCTATGTCGACTATTTGCGTGCGGCGCAGCTTGGCGGCTTGCCCGCGGTGTTCCTGGAGATGCCCGAGGAAGGAGGTTTCACCCTCGACTGCAACGCCCTGGCCAGGCTTCTCCTGCCCGGCGACCTGGCCATCATCGCCACCCCCAACAACCCCACCGGGGCCATGGTCGAGCGGGACCGGCTGCTCTCCCTGGCGGCCGATTTCCCGCGCAGCCTGTTCCTGGTTGACGAGGCCTTCCTCGATTTCGTCGAAGAAGGCCGCTCGCTGGCGGCGGCCGCCGACAATATCCTCACCCTCAACTCGATGACCAAGTTCTACGGGGTCCCCGGCCTGCGGGTCGGCTACGCCACCCTGCCGCCGCAGCAGGCCGAGACGCTGCGCCGCAACATGCCGCCGTGGACGGTCAACGGCCTCGCCGCCGAGTTCGCCGTCACGGCCCTGGCCGACCGGGAATACCAGCAGCGCAGCCGCGAGCACTGTCGGGAGCTGCGTGACGAACTCTATCGCGGGCTTGCCGCCCGAGCGGAGCTCGAGGTCTACCCCTCGGCGGCCAACTACCTGTTCTTCAAGGTCGTTGACGGCAGAAGCGGCGACGACCTCGCCATGTTCTGCCAGAAGCGGTTCATCGCCATCCGCCGCTGTGGCAACTATCGCGGCCTCGACAGCCGCTTCTGCCGCGTCGCCGTGCGCACCGCCGCCGAGAACCGCCGTCTGCTCGAGACGTTCGACGAGTTCTTCGCTCCGGCCCGAAGAGGCCGCAGCAGGGTGAAGAAGGCCAGATCGCTGATGTTTCAGGGCACCTGCTCCGACGCCGGCAAGTCCATCCTCACCGCCGCCCTGTGCCGCATCCTCCGCCAGGACGGCCTCGCCGTCGCCCCCTTCAAGGCGCAGAACATGTCGCTCAACTCGTTCGTCACCAGAGAAGGCCACGAGATGGGGCGCGCCCAGGTGGTGCAGGCCCAGGCGGCGAGAATCGACCCGGACAGCCGCATGAACCCCATCCTCCTCAAGCCCAACTCGGACACCGGCAGCCAGGTGATCGTCCGCGGCAAGCCGGTAGGCAACATGACCGTCAACGAGTACGGCGTCTACAAGCCCAAAGTGTGGGAAACGGTGTGTCAATGTTACGATTCCCTGGCCAGCGAGTACGAGGTGGTGGTGCTTGAGGGAGCCGGCTCGCCGGGGGAGGTCAACCTCAAGGCGGAAGACATCGTCAACATGCGCATGGCGCGTTACGCCGAGGCGCCGGTGCTGGTGGTGGGCGATATCGACCGTGGCGGGGTATACGCCTCGTTCGTCGGCATCATGGAGGTGCTGGAAGAGTGGGAGAGGGCCCTGGTGGCGGGCTTTGTCGTCAACAAGTTCCGCGGTCAGGCCTCGCTGCTCGGTCCGGCCCACGACTATGTGCTGCGCCACACCGGCCGGCCGGTATTCGGGGTGGTGCGCCACCTGGCCGACCTCGCCCTGCCCGAGGAGGACTCGGTTTCCTTCAAGAAGGGCGCCTTCAACCGCCACCGCCAGGGCGAGGCGGTGGAGGTGGCGGTGATCAGCCTGCCCCATATCTCCAACTTCACCGATATCGAGCCTTTCCTTCAGGAGCCGGATGTCACCGTACGCATCGTCGAAACGGTGGCCGACCTCGGCCACCCCCAGGCGATTATCCTGCCCGGCTCGAAAAACGTCCTCCACGACCTGCGCTTTCTCCGCGAAGGGGGTTTTATAAGCAGGATAGGCGAGCTCTTTGTCGCGGGTTGCGAAGTCGTCGGCATCTGCGGCGGCTACCAGATCCTTGGTCGGTCGGTAGAGGATCCCTATAATATAGAGTCGGGGGAGGGCTCCGCGGCTGGCCTCGGGTTGCTGCCGATCACCACCACCATCGAGCGTGAGAAGCGGCTGACGCGCAAGACCGGTATCCACCAGCCTTCCGGGGAGCGGGTGGTCGGCTACGAAATTCACCACGGGGTGTCGCCTGCCGCGGGCGAGCCGCTGCTGCGCTTTGACGACGGCTCGAGCTGCGGCCTGGCGGGGGAGGGCGGACGGGTGTGGGGCAGCTATCTGCACGGCGTCTTCGACGAAGACCGCTTCCGGCGCTGGTTCATCGACCGCCTGCGCCGGGCCAGGGGTCTGCAGGCGACCGGCCGGGTGCTCGCCCCCTACGACCTCGAACAGGGCTTCGAGCGGCTGGCCGCCGAGGTCCGCCAGTCGCTCGACATGGACGCTATCTACCGCTTGCTGCGCCTCTAGCCGAGGCTCGTTTTGGGGAACCTCGCCATGTTTTTCTCTCTGCAACTCCTGGCCGCCTTGCTGCTCGACCTGCTTCTCGGTGACCCACCGTGGTGGCCCCACCCGGTGCGCGGCATCGGTTGGCTGTGCAGCCGCAGCGAGGGGCTGGCGCGTCGCTGGCTGAACAGCCCTTTGCTTGGCGGGGCAGCGACGGTGGTAGTGGTGGTGGCCAGCACCTGCCTTGCCGTCTACACCCTGGTGGCGGTGGCGATGGAGGTGTCACCGACCATCGGTATCCTCGTGGCGGTGTTCGTCCTCTATACCGCCCTGGCGGTTAGAGATCTGCTGCGCCACTCCATCGCCGTCTACGAACGGCTGCGGCCGGGCGGGTCGCTCGAGGCGGCGCGGGGGGCGGTGGCGATGATCGTCGGCCGTGACACCGGCAACCTGTCGCGCGAAGGTGTCATCCGCGCCGCCATCGAAACCGTGGCCGAAAACATGGTCGATGGTGTCACCGCGCCGCTCTTCTACGCCATACTCGGCAGCCTCGCCGGCCCCGCCCTGGGCGTAGAGGCCATCGGCGGCGCCGCTCTCGGGGCCTATTTTTACAAGGCCATCAACACCATGGATTCGATGATCGGCTACCGCAACGAACGTTACCTGCTCTTCGGGCGGGCGGCGGCGCGGCTCGACGATGTCGCCAATTTCGTACCGGCCCGGGTCAGCGCCTTGTGCGTAATTGTGGCTGCATTTTTCCTCAAATTGGATTACAGGGAGGCGGCGCGCATCCTGCGGCGCGACCGGCTCAATCACAAGAGCCCCAATTCCGGCCATACCGAGGCGGCGGTGGCCGGGGCCCTGGGCATTCGTCTTGGCGGCCCATCTTCCTATTTCGGGACGGTGGTCGACAAACCCTACCTGGGAGACGGCCTGCGTGAACCGATTGCAGAGGATATCCGCGCCACCCACGGCCTGATGCTGGTCGGTTCGGGCATCTTCCTGCTGCTCGCCCTCGGCCTGCGATCGCTCTTTGTCGGCTCGTTCTGAGCCGCGGGCAACCCGTGGCGATCTTGGCCACGCAACCACACATTATTTCTTAGGGAGTGAACATTATGGAAAGAACCTTCGCCATCATCAAACCCAATGCCTTCGCCGATGGCAACAGCGGCAAGATCCTCGCCCGCATCTACGAGGAGGGCTTCAAGGTCGTCGGTCTGAAAAAGCTCTACCTCAGCAAGGTCGAGGCCGAGGGCTTCTACTACGTGCACCGCGAGCGGCCGTTTTTCGGTGAGCTGACCGAGTTCATGTCCAGTGGGCCGTGCATCGCCATGGTTCTCGAGGCCGACAACGCCATCCAGAAGTGGCGTGATCTGATGGGCGCAACCAACCCCGCCCAGGCGGCGGAAGGCACCCTGCGGCGGCAGTTCGGCAAGTCGGTGGGCGAAAACGCCACCCACGGTTCCGATGCACCGGAAACCGCGGCCTTCGAGATCGGCTACTTCTTCTCCGGGCTGGAGCTGTTGTAAGTCTTCTCCCCCTGCCGCGAAAGGTCGCCGTCCACCCCGGCCAAAGCCGCCGGGTGGGCGAGGGCCGTGTCGGTGACCTCGCAGGCCAGCCTGCCGTCGTGGAGCACCACTTCGATGGCGTCGCCAATGGCGACATCGGCGGTGGCGGCGACCAGGGCCCAGCCGTCGCCACCTGGTGCAGGCTTGCGCACCACGGCATAGCCCCGGGCCAGGGTGGCCAGAGGGCTGAGCCCCTGCAGCAGCGAGGCCTGCCCGGCAAGGCGGCTTTCGGCGGCGGCGAGCAGGGCGGCGATGCGGTGGCGCAGGCGCTCGGCCAGCTGGTCGACATGGCCCTGCCGCAACGCGATGCCCTCCACCGACAGCCGGCGGCGAAGCTCGCCGTCAAGGCGTGCCAGTCGCCGTTCGCCTGTTGCCAGTCGCTCGTGCATCGCCTGCAGCAGGCGCTCCTTGCCAAGTCTCAAGCGGAACTCATGGCGGGCGTAGAGCCGCTCCACCGCACCAAGCCGTTCGTATTGCAGACGGAGGCGCTGGCCGAGGCTGTGCAGCCGGTGGTCGAGGTGGACGTGCAGCCGCTGCCGCAAGAGAGCGAGATGGCGGCGCAGGGCAGTCCCGTCGGGCACCAGCCTCTCGGCCGCACCGGTGGGGGTGGGGCAGCGGCAGTCGGCACAGAAATCGGCGATGGTGAAATCCGTTTCATGCCCAATGCCGGTGACCACCGGGATGGGGCAGTTGTAGATGGCCTCGGCCACCACCTCTTCGTTGAAGGCCCAGAGGTCCTCGATGGAGCCGCCGCCACGGCAGAGGACGATGATGTCCACCGCGGCAATGCTCTCGGCGCGCCTGATGGCGGCGGCAATCTCCGCCGCCGCTTCGCGGCCCTGCACTTTGACCGGCAGGATGGACAGTGACAAGGGGTAGTCGCGGCCGGCGACGATCTTGAGGAAATCCTGGATGGCCGCGCCGGTTGGGGAGGTGATGACGACTACCCTCCTCGGGAATGGGGGCAGCGGTTTTTTGCCTTCGGGGGCGAAATAGCCACGCTCGCCAAGACGGCTCTTGAGCTGCTCGAAGCGGCGCAGCAGGTCACCGACGCCATAGTCTTCGAGGCTGTCGGCGATCAGCTGATAGTCACCGCGCGGCTCGTAGACGGAGATGCGGCCGAAAACCACCACCTGCCGCCCGTCGGCGAGATCCCCGGTCACGAAGCGCCGCTGCTGCTTGAAGAGCACCACCCGCAGCTGGGCCCCGGCATCCTTCAGGGTGAAGTAGGAGTGACCGGAAAAGGGGGTTTTGAGATTGGAGATCTCTCCGCAGACGCGAACGAAACGGTAGCGGCCTTCGAGCAGCTCGCGTATCGAGGCGGTGAGCTGTGTGACGGTAAGAATGGTTTCCGGCCTCTCGTTGGGCATGGAGCACCTCGGCAGGGGGAAGGCCGGGCTGCTCCGGCCGATTACGCATGGACATGTAACCTGCTGTATATTATAGTGCGTTGCCCATGTCCAGCCTTCTCTTGGTCATACCACGGAACCGGTCGTGCTGCTGCGTGATCGGCGGGAAATGACCGGCGGCAGGAGGCGGGACGATGTGTAACATATCGATATTCTACGTTATTGACGAGGAGAACAGCTATGGCAGGGGAAAGCGCCTTTGAAAAGAGGCTCACCGCCGAAACGACGATGGACAAGGTGGAAGGATTGCTGGAGCACTTCAATCTCCCCCCCAAGGCAATCACCTTTATCCGTAAGAACGCCAGGATCCTGCAGATTGCCATCGCCATCGTGGTGGTCGTGATCGTCGCCACCTCGCTGTATGGCTCCTACCGCGAGAAGCAGCGCGAGGAAGCGGCCTCGGCCCTGTCCCAGGCCATGCAGGTGGAGGAGGAAGGGCGGGCGGCAGCCCTTGGCAAAGTGGCCGCCGAGTACGCTTCGACCTCCTCCGGGCTGTGGGCGCGCATCGAGCTGGCCCACCTCGACATGGACAAGGGAGAATACACCGCGGCAATCGCCAAATACCGCCAGATTCTTGCCGATACGAAGAGCGACAGCCCCCTGCATCCGCTGGTGCTGTTCGCACTCGCCCAGGCCTGCGAGGCCGACCGCAAGTTTGCCGAGGCTGCCACCGAATACGACCGCTTGAAGGACTTCAAGGGGTACGAGAGCCTGGCCTATCAGGGCCTGGCCCGTCTTGAGGAGGCCCAGGGCAGGCTTGACAAGGCCATTGCCGTTTACAACAATTTCCTGCTCGCCATCGGCGACGACCCTTCCCTCGCCCAGGTGCGTGAGCAGGTCGAAAGCGCCATTGCCCGCCTCAAGGCACGGCAGTAGCAGGAGGCCGCCATGCAGCTGATAGAGCATGTCGCCGAGATGACAGCGTTGGCTCGGTCCTGGCGCAGCCAGGGGCTGACCGTGGGCGTGGTGCCGACCATGGGTTGCCTCCACGATGGTCATCTTTCGCTGATGCGGCTCGCCCGGGAACGCTGCGACAGGGTGGTGGTCACCCTGTTCGTCAACCCCTTGCAGTTCGGGCCGAACGAAGACTTCGCCGCCTACCCGCGCCAGCAACGCCTCGATTGCCAGCTGGCCGAGGAACAGGGAGCGGATGTCGTTTTCGCCCCGGATTCCAGAGAACTGTATCCCGAGGGCTTCCAGACCACTGTCAAGGCCGGCGAACTCGCCAAGGGCCTGTGCGGGGCCAGCCGTCCCGGCCACTTCGACGGCGTGGTCACGGTGGTTACCAAGCTTCTCCTGCTCACCTGCGCCGATGTCGCCGTCTTTGGCGAGAAGGATTTCCAGCAGCTGACCGTCATTCGTCACCTCGTCGCCGATCTCCACCTGCCGGTAGAAATTGTCGGGGCGCCAATCGTCCGGGAACCGGACGGACTGGCGATGAGCTCGCGCAACAAGTACCTCCAGGGGGAAATGCGTCAGGAGGCGCTCTGCCTCTACCGCGCCATAACCGAGGCGCGCCGTCTCGCCCTGGCGACACCGCCGCCTGCAGCAGCCGATATTCTCGAGGTGGTGCGCCAGATCGTCGCCGAGCGCGGCGGCGCCCTCGACTATGCGGTGATCGTCGACGAGCGGAACCTGCGGGAGGTGCCGGCGGTTGACGGCCACTCGCGCCTCATCCTGGCGGCGCGCATCGGCGGGGTGGTGCGCCTCATCGACAATGCCCGGCTGCTGCCGGACCACGCCTGAGCGGGCAGCCGCCCGGCGGCTGCCCATACAAAACACAATGTTTGACGCATGCTGCCACCACGGGTGGCCTGAAATGACAAGGAGGGTGCTATGCCTGGCTATGAACTGATCGGTGAGGAAGAGAAACGAGAGATCATGGACGTCCTCGATACCGGGGTGCTCTTCCGCTACGAGTTCCTCGACCAGCGCCGCGGTGTTTTCAAGGTGCGCCAGTTCGAGGAACGATTCGCCGCCTACTGCGGTGCCGGTCATGCCCAGGCGGTCACCTCCGGAACCGCCGCCCTCAAGGTGGCATTGTCGGCCTTGGGCATCGGCCCCGGCGATGAGGTCATCACCCAGGGATTCACCTTCGTCGCCACCTGGGAAGCGATCCTCGAGGTCGGCGCCGAACCGGTGTTCACCGAGGTCGACGAGACCCTCAACATGGACCCCGCCGATCTGCGCCGCAAGATTACGGCGAGGACGAAGTGCATCGTCCCGGTGCACATGCTCGGCGCTCAGGCGCGCATTGCCGAGATCATGGCCATCGCCGACGAGCACGGCCTCCCCGTTCTCGAGGATACCGCCCAGGCCACCGGAGCGCGGATCGGCGGCAGGCACCTTGGCACCTTCGGCCGCTGCGGCACCTTCTCCTTCGATCCCGTCAAGACGCTGACCACTGGTGAAGGTGGCATGATCATCACCAACGACGAGAGCCTGTGGCGGGCGATGTCCGAATATCACGACCATGGTCATGACCATCAGGTCAATCCCGGTGGTCGTGGCGGTGAAGGGCGCAGGTTCATCGGCTCCAACTACCGTATGATGGAGTTGCAGGGGGCCATCGGCCTGGCGCAGCTGGCCAAGGTCGACGGGATGATCGCCGCTCAGAAGGGCCATAAGAACCGTCTCCGCGAGGCGGCCATGGCCATCCCCGGGGTCGGTTTCCGCCAGCTCGTGGACGAGGCAGGGGATTCCGCCACCCACTTCGCCTTCTTCCTGCGCGACAGGGAGCACTGCCAGCGTGTCAACGAGGTCCTGCGCCAGGAGGGGGCAGGGGCGATCAACTTCTCGGAGAACACCTGGCACTACTATGCACGCTGGGAACACCTTCTCGGGGGCAAGACCCTGGCCAGCTCGGGTTATCCCTTCTTCGAGCCGGGCGGGCGCAGACGGCTTCTCTACGATCCTCAGGCGCTGCCGCAGACCGCCGCGTTGCTGCAGCGGACTCTGGTCTATCCGGTGTCGATCCGCATGAGCGAGGAAAAGCTGGCGCAGATGTGCCGGGCTTTGCAACTGGCGGCGAAGGCGTAACTTGCGGCCGTTCTGGCCCGGCGGTGAGGTGAAGGGGCAGGGCCGGCAATGGCCCTCGCCCCGCCTCAGCTACACGGAGCATAGCATGGCCATGACGACGACCATGGCTTATTGAGCGCTAAGAAATCCGCAGAGAGGGGAGACTGAACTGCGACTGAAGAGAGTGGCTCAGCTGCCCGGCTGCTGCCGGTAGAACTTGTGGGCCCCGAGCTGGGTGAGATAGATATATTCCGCCGCCCAGCTCGGCTTGACCGAGTCGAGGTGGAAGTGGGTGGCCCCGCCGGTGAAATCCTCTCCCTGCAGGGCGAGGTAGACCGATTGCAGGCAATTGACGAAGGCTTTCGGGTCGTCGGGGATGAACGATCCCTTTTGGTCGGTCCAACTGAACTGGCGGGGCTGGCGAACGATGTCCTCGACCTTCGCCCCCTGTTCCCTGGCGCGGTTGAGGGTGACGTTGGCCACCGCCATCTGGGCGATCCTCGGCTCTGATCTAGCCTCGTGATAGACGTTGAGAGTCAGCCACAACAGTGCTTCTAAAATGGTCATCACTCCTTCTCCGTGTTGGCGCGGGGGGGTGGACACCACCAGGACGCCGGAGCAGTGTAATCTGCAACGGCCCTCTTCGTCAACCGTTTTGCCGCCCCGGCCGGGGCTCGGCAGGCGGCGACTCTCGAAATATCTCCGTTATTTCAAAGCAATGATTCATGTTTCCGTTGGCGCAGCGGCAAGGTCTGCCATCGCCCCTGTTTGGGCCGGAGGTTGCCTTTATCATACAGATGATGGTCAGGGAGGTCGAAAAATATGAAGTCCTATCACAAGGAGCTGTTCTTCACCGTGCCTGAAAGGCGCGGCTTCGTCAACATCACCCCCCAGGTCGAAGATTGCCTTCGCGAGAGTGGCATCAAGGAAGGGCTGCTGCTCTGCAACGCCATGCATATCACCTCCTCGGTCTTCATCAACGACGATGAATCCGGTCTGCACCGCGACTTCGAACGCTGGCTGGAGAAGCTCGCCCCCCATGCGCCCACCACTCAGTACGCCCATAACGGCTATGAAGACAATGCCGACGCCCACCTCAAACGCCAGGTCATGGGGCGCGAAGTGGTGGTCGCGGTCACCGCCGGCAAGCTGCACTTCGGCACCTGGGAACAGATCTTCTACGGCGAGTTTGACGGGAGGCGGCAGAAACGGGTGCTGGTGAAGATCATCGGAGAGTGAGCTCTTCGCGTGGGATGGCTGGGGATTGGAGGGTATCGGCCGGCTCGAGCCACAGGTCCCTCACCCCTCGCCTTGGGGGTGGCCATTCGTGTTGCGGCTGTTCGACCAGTTGCCAGCAGCCTGGCGACATGGCGATGGCGCGCAGCAGGCCGAGGTGCTGGGTATGACCGGCCCTGCACGAGTGGACATGACCGTGAAGGCGGAACCCGAGGAGGGTGAGATCGCCGAGGAGATCGAGCACCTTGTGGCGCACGAACTCGTCGCTATAGCGCAGGCCGTCCTCGTTGAGCACCCTGTGGCGGTCCCAGTGGATGGCGACGACATTGTCCAGGGATGATCCCTGGGCCAGACCCTTGTCCCAGAGTTCCTCCACTTGCTCGACATAGCCGAAGGTCCGCGCCGCGGCGAGCTCGCTGGCGAAATTTTCCGGGCTGTAGTCGAAGCTGTAGCGCTGCCGGCCAATGAGGCAGTCGTCGAAGAGGATCTCGCCGCTCAGCTTGAGACCTTCGTGGGGAAGGATGGTCAGCCGCGCCTCGCCGTCATGATAGCTGATTGGCCGGGTGATGCGCAGGATGCGGCGCGGGCGGTGCTGTCGGCGCCGGCCGGCTTCTGCGAGGAGAAGCAGGAATGGCCTGGCACTGCCGTCCATGATCGGCACCTCGGGTCCATCGACGTCGATGCGGGCATTGTCGATGCCATGCCCGTGGAGGGCGGCGAGAAGGTGCTCGACGGTGGCGACGCGCAAGGGCCCGACGCCGAGCGTGGTGGCCAGGCGCGTGTCGATGACGTGCTTCATGTGCGCCGGCAGCGGGGGACTGCCGGGAATGTCCCTGCGGTAGAAGACGAGGCCGCTGTCCGTCGCAAGAGGGGAAATGGTGAGATGAACCGCTTTGCCGGAGTGCAGGCCGATTCCGTGGCAGCTGACCCGGCTGGCCAGGGTATGCTGGTACGGGTGGAGGGAGTGCGCCATGTGTCTTCCTTGCGATGAGAGTGTTTTCGCTTAGAAGGCAAGATCCGTACCGTGCAGAGAGACAATGGCGATTATCGCCGTGGCGCAACGCGATGCGCCGCAAAACGGCTGCTCGTCGAGAAGGGTTCGGCTGGGCCCTGTGGGAAAAGTGACACTGTGCAAGGCAGAGGTGTGGCGTTTTTTGGGGAGGCGAGGCTGACCTTAATGCGCTGTCCCTAAGATGTCCTGTAGACGCTGACCAAGGAAAAGGTCGAACTGGGGCGTTGAGGCAAGCGTGATCTCGATTATTCCCAAGGGCAGGGAACAGGGCAGGTCATGCAGCTTGACGGCGTCCTTGGCGGTGGTCAGCAGCCAGGTTGCCCCGCAGGCAGTTGCCCGGGCACAGATTTCGGCGAGCAATTCGGGGCTGTAGCGGACATGGTCGGGCAGGTTGAGTGTGCCGCTGGGAATCAGGCCCATGGAGCGGAGGGTATCGCTGAACCGATCAGGGTTGGCGATGCCGCAGAAGGCGAAGAATGGGCCGGATTGGGGCGAGGCGTCGCCTTCCAGGCGCAGCGACGGCCTGGCCAGGGAGACGGAGAACACCGGTAGCGCGGGGTACCGTCGGCGCACCAGGGCGGCGAAATCCTCGGCGCCCTCGCGGTTGCTCGCGGTGATGCCGGTCAACACCACGGCGTCGGCGCGGCAGAGAGCTGAGATGGGTTCGCGCAGGATGCCCGCCGGGAAGACGCGGCCGTCACCGGCCAGGGTCGAACCGTCGAAGAGCACCAGATCGAGGTTGCGCCGTACCGCCAGATGCTGGAAGCCGTCGTCGAGGATCAGCACGTTGGCGTTCAGCCTGTCGATGGCCAGGCGACAGGGGTGGACGCGGCGGCGGCCGATGATCACCGGCACCTGCGGCAGGGCCCGAGCAAGCATCGACGGTTCATCTCCACCCTGCTGCGGGGAGAGAAATAGGGAGCGTCCGTCGGAGACGACCGCCGCCCGCTCCCTCATCGTTCCTCCGTAACCGCGGCTGACGATGGCCGGGCGAAGCCCCATGGCGAGAAGAAATTCCGCCAGGTAGCGTACCATCGGCGTCTTGCCGCTGCCACCCAGTACCAGGTTGCCCACCGAGATTACCGCCACCGGCATGGACTGGCGGGTGAAGACATCCGCCGAGTAGAGCGCAGCGCGCAGACGCATGGCCAGGCCGTAGAGCGGCCCCAGCGGACGGCCGAGGAGAAAGAGGTGACGAAGGCTGGTCATGTCTCAGAAACCCTAAGAGAATTCGGGGATTCGGGGTTTTGTGGTGATTTTGCAAAATAAAACTTCATTCACTTTAGATTTTGCAAAATAAAACTTAACAGACTAATATCAACTCTCCAAAGGATTTGCTCGCCGTTTCACACGGCATCCGCGTGCATCCCATGGTCTCAAGCAGTGCAATCATCAACTTGAAAAGGGAGGAAAAAATGAAGTTTACCGCAAGTGGAAGATTCTTTTCGGCAGCCGCCTGTGTCATGCTCGCCCTGTCGGCCCCGGCCCTCAGCTATGGCGCTGACACCATCAAATTCGG
Source organism: Desulforhopalus sp. (assembly GCA_024710585.1). Taxonomy (GTDB): domain Bacteria; phylum Desulfobacterota; class Desulfobulbia; order Desulfobulbales; family Desulfocapsaceae; genus Desulforhopalus_A. Next base: position 297 of record JANJUM010000269.1, on the reverse strand, counting down.
TATTGTCGGACCCCATACCGGCGACCTCGCTCCCTACGGCCTGCCCACCGTCGCAGCTGCGCAATTGGTCATCGACCAATATAACGCCAAGGGCGGCATCGCCGGCAAGAAGATCGAAATCCTCAAGGAAGACGACGTCTGCAAGCCTGAAGTGGCCACCAACAGCGCCACCAAGCTCGTCTCCAGCGGGGCCCAGATCGTCTTGGGCGGCATCTGCTCCGGCGCCACCATCGCCGCCATGCCCATCTACAAGAACGCCGGCATCCTCGCCATGTCCCCCTCCGCCACCAGCGACGA
>JANJUM010000236.1 GCA_024710585.1 Desulforhopalus sp. | reverse complement strand
TCGATGGCGATGGCGTTGACGGCCACCATATACATGGTCTTGGCCACGGTCGGGTCGGCGATGCCCTCGCAGAGCTGGGCAATGCTCTGCGGCTTGTGAAGTTCGTCGAGGAAGAAGAGGCGTTCCTCCGAACTCAGCTCGCCCCCCTTGAGGCGGGCGAGGATGGCCGCCTCCGATTCCTCGTCGAGGGTGCCGTCGGCGTGGGCGGCGGCGATCATCACCCGTATCAGCCTCAGGGCGAGTTCCTGGCCGGCGGGGATGCTCCCGGCCACGGCCACTGTGGCGGACGTGGCCGGGGTGGCGGCTAGCGGCGGCGGTGGAGTGGCCGGTTGTGGTGCAGCGACGGAGGGCGTTGGGGCGGTGGCCCCCGGCGGCGGGGGAGGTGGCGGCGGGGCGCCATGGCCCTGCACCGGCCCGCCCCAGGCCGGCGCCCCGGGGGGTGGTGGCGGAGGCTGGTAGGCTTGGCCGGTGGCGGGCGGGGCCTTCTTCTCCTTGAGGATCTCATAGGCGCCGATGCCCAGGCCGATGGCGGTCATCAGGCCGGCGCCGGAGGTGAGTCCCTGCAGCAGGGAGCCTTTTTTCTTTTTCTTGTGGGAATGGGAGGAGCCCATCACCTCGTGCAATACCTTGCCCAGCAGTTTTTCGGCATCGAACATAGTCTTCTCGCAAGGGGAAACGGTGGGGGAAGCGCCGTCCGCCAGGACTCGCTCTGCGGTCTGCGGGTGGCTCGCCTTGAAGGTCGCCGCGGTGGCGTCATTGTTCGACTATACACGCCTTTGTTGGAAAGGCCAATCGAGAACCGGCCCCGCCGCGGCGTGGGGCCTGCTCGAGATGCCCAGGACCAGGGCGACGTTGTCGCGGGTTGCCCTGGCGATGGCGGCGACGCTCTCGCCACGCAAGGCGGCCAGAGTTTGTACCACCTCCGGCAGGTACTCGGGGAGGTTGTCCTCGCCGCGTCGCCCGGCGAGGGGGATGTCGGGGGCGTCGGTCTCCACCGCCAGGGCCTCCAGGGGCAGGCTGGCGGCGATATGGCGCACCCTTTTGGCTCGGTCGTAGGTGATGGTGCCGCAGATGGAGATGAGGAACCCCATTTCGAAGAACTGCTCCGCCTGCTGCAGGCTGCCGGTGAAGGCGTGGACGATGCCGCCATGGGCGAAGTGCTGCCGGCGCAGGGTGGCGAGCACCTGGTCGTGGGCCTTGCGCACATGGAGCAAGACCGGCAGACGGGCCAGGGCGGCGAGGCGCAGCTGGCTCTCGAACAGCTCCTGCTGCCGATGGCGGTCGAGGCCTTCGACGTGGTAGTCGAGGCCGATCTCGCCGATGGCCACCACCTCGCCCCCGGCGACCAGTGCCTTGAGCTCGTCAAGGTGTTTGCCGCGGTGCAGGTCGAGGTACATGGGGTGCAGACCCGGGGCGGCGTAGACGCCCCGTTCGCGGCGGGCGAGCTCCATAATGCCCCGCCATCCCATGCGGTCGACGCCGGGGACGATAAAGCCCTCCACCCCGGCCGCTCTGGCCCGGGCGAGGAGCGGCGTGCGGCGGCTTTCAAAGGCACTGATATCGATATGGCAGTGGCTGTCGATCATCTTTTCCGGTGACGGGCGGCAGGAGAGGGCAGGGCGGCTTTTTCTCCCCGCGTGGAGGGTGTGCCGCGCCTGGCCCCCTCGCGACTTCTCGTTCACTGTAATAAAAAAACGCCCAGCTTTCCAAGGGGAAAAGAAAAGGGTTGTCGACGGCAAAGAAACACGATAGGTTCGGGCGGATGGATGGTCTGCGTCCTGAACGACGCAATTTCACAGGATAATTCCCCAAAGCGGCCTGCCTGCGCCGCACCCCGAGATGCGAGGACCGAGGTGAGCCTATCGACCACACCCCTGCGGCCGGAAGGGTACACCGTGCTGGTGGCCGACGACACGATGGCCAGCGTGGTACTGCTGCGCGAGCTGCTGCTCTCCTTCGGCTTCACGGTGGTGACGGCGGGCAGTGGCGGCGAGGCCCTGAAGTATGCTGCGGAGAGGGCCCCGGATATCATCCTCCTCGACGTGATGATGCCCGACCTCGACGGCTTCGAGGTCTGCCGGCGGCTCAAGGCTGCGCCCTCTACCGCCGACATCCCGGTGATCTTCATCACCGCCCTCTCCGAGAGCGAGGACATCGTGCGCGGCTTCGAGGCCGGCGGTGTCGACTATATCGTCAAGCCTTTCCATGGCGCTGAGATCTTCGCCCGCATCAAGACCCAGCTGCAGGTGGTGCGGCTGACCCGCGAGCTGCGCCGCAACAGCCTGATGCGTGAAGAGGAAGTGCGCAAGCGCACCGCCGAGCTCGAAGCGGCCAACCACCTCCTCAAGGCGTCGAGCACCCTGCTGCAGAGCGTGCTCGACGCGGTGCCGGAGCGGCTCTTCGTCGTCGATCGGCAGTTGCGCATCGTCTTCTGCAATGATGGCCGGCCGCAGGAGGATGACGGCGGTGGCCCCCGCGACTCCTGCCCGACCTGTTTCAGCCGCCTGCGCCGGAGCAGCGAACCGTGCCGCAGGTGCCTGGTCCGCGAGGTGTTCGCCACTGGCCGGGCCCTCGAGCAGGAGGTGAGCGACGACAGCGAGGGGCGGGCCTGGGAGATCCGCGCCTATCCCATCCACAACGAGAGCGGCGAGGTGTCGCTGGCGGTGGAGTACGTCCGCGAGCTGACCTTCATCAAGCAGGTGGAGCGCGAGAACGAACGGCGGCGGCGTTTCCTCGAGTCGGTGCTCGCCCAGGTGCCCGACGCCATCGTCACCCTCGATGAGCGGCACCGGGTCATCGACTGGAACCGTGGCGCCGAACGCATGTTCGGTTACCCCGAGGAGGCCGCCCGCGGACGGCACCTCGACGGCCTGGTGGCCCGTGGCGCCAGCCTGGTGGAGGCCTCTGAGGTCACCCGCAGGATCATGCGCGGCGACCTCGTCGAGCCCTTCGAGACGGTGCGCTACCGCCAGAACGGCACGCCGGTGCACGTCATCGCCGCCGGGGCCACCATCTTCGACCATGGCCGCATGAGCGGTGCGGTGGCCGTCTATACCGACATCGGCGCCATCAAGAAATCGGCGGCGGAGCTGCACCGTTCCCACGAGCTCTTCCTCACCGTGCTCGAGTCCATCGACGCCCTCATCTACGTCGTCGACCGCGAGTCCTACGAGATCCTCTTCATGAATCGGCAGATGCAGCGGCGCTTCGCCGGCGCTGCGGTCGGCGGCGTCTGCTGGCGCGACTTCCACGGCCGCAGCGGCCCCTGCCCGTCGTGCAGCCGGCTCCGTGGCGGTGACGGCGGCGATGGCTGGGTGTGGGAGGAGTTCGACGCGGTCAGCGGCCGCTGGTACCGCAACCAGCAGCGCAACATCAGCTGGGTCGACCGGCGGCGGGTGCGGCTGCATCTCGCCACCGACATTTCCGACCAGCGCCGCATCGACCTGGAGCGCAAGGAATACGAGCGGCGCATCCAGCAGCTGCAGAAGATGGAGGCCATCGGCACGCTCGCCGGGGGCATCGCCCACGACTTCAACAATATCCTCTCGGCGGTCTTCGGCTACACCGAGCTGGCCCTGCTGCAGGCCGGCGGCCAGTCGGTGCTGCAACGTAACCTCGGCGGCATCCTCGAGGCCGCCCGGCGTGCCAAGGAGCTGGTGCAGCAGATCCTCCTCTTCTCGCGTCAGGGCGAGCAGGAGTTGCGGCCGCTGCAGCTGCGCCCGCTGATCAAGGAAGCGCTGAAGATGCTGCGCTCCTCGCTGCCCTCCACCATCCGCATCGACACCGCCATCGACGGCGTGGTCGAGAACGTCCTCGCCAACCCGACGCAGATCCACCAGATCCTCATGAACCTCTGCGCCAACGCCGCCCAGGCGATGGAGGACGACGGCGGCGTTATCACAGTGTCCCTGTTCCAGGTGGAGCTCGGTGAGGAGCGCGTGCGCCACCACCCCGGCCGCGACGCCGGCTCCTATGTCAAGCTGAGCGTGCAGGACACCGGCCGCGGTATCCCGGCGGAGATGCTCGACAAGATCTACAACCCTTACTTCACCACCAAGGCCAAGGGGCAGGGCACCGGTCTCGGCCTGTCGGTGGTGCACGGCATCGTGCAGAGCTATTCGGGGATCATCGAGGTGGCCAGCGAGCCCGGCCGCGGCACGACCTTCGACATCTATCTCCCCGCCATCCCCCTGGAAGAGGTCGGCGAGGAGGTCTTGGCGCCGCATCTGCCCGAGGGCGACGAGCGCATCCTCCTCGTCGACGACGAGGCGATGCTCACCGAGGTTCTCGGCAGCATGCTCGCCATGCTCGGCTTCCGGGTGACCACCACCGAGAGCAGCC
>JANJUM010000198.1 GCA_024710585.1 Desulforhopalus sp. | reverse complement strand
GCCGACGACCCGGAGATGGCCTGAATGGCGTCGACGATCTCCACCGAGTCGTTGAGATAGCTGATGCCCAGCTGCAGCTGCGACACCTTTTTGGTCTCGGTCTGCTGCGTCACCTGGTTGGTCATGGTGATTTCGCGGGCGTGGTTGTCATCCACCAGCAGGCCGCCGCGGGACTTGATGTTGCTCGAAAAGAGGGCCAGGTCACCGTCGAGCTTCTGGAGCATGTTCTCGTCGTACATGAGCAGGGCGTTGTAGGTCGCCTGGTGGATATCCTTGATGGCCCCCTCCCCCAGGGCGTAGAGCCCCTGATTGGCCATGCGGATGGCCATGCCGGAGGCGATGAGGATGGAGACCACGGTGATGGCCACCACGGCGGAAAAGAGCTTGCTGGTGAATTTCATGCGCGAAAACAGTCCGGGCATCGTAAAACCTCCTGGAGCAAAAGTGTGTGTCGCCGCCGCCATGCCGCAGAGCGATGGCCGCAGATTCCGTTAGAGTTTCATTGTATGGGAAATGGCCGCCCAAGTCAAAAGCGGTCGACGAGAAAAACGGACCTGAATTTACACCTTGATGGCAGGCCCTCCAGGGTGCAACCTGACATCCCGCAGCCATGAAAGGTTGATGCCCGGCGAGAGGAAATAGTGTAGGGTGTCGATACAATATCGGGTGAGGCGACCGGCCTCCACCCAGAACTCATGTCTTCCGCCGCCATCGCCCCGTCGAGAGGCCGCGGAGGACCATAGCCAAGGAGAATTTATGAACAAGCTCGTCTATGGCGTCGTTGCCGTGCTCGGTGCATCGGCCCTGGCGGTGCCCTTCGTCGGCGGCAAGGTAATGGAAGGGGTGGTCAGGGACGGCGTCGCGAGAGTCAACAGCAAGTACGCCGACAGCGGCCAGGACATCAAGGCGGAGATCATCCGCTACGAGCGCGGCTACGCCTCCTCGGAAATCGAGTGGAAGATCGACTTCGGCAAGCTCAAAGAGGTCTACGGCATCGACGGCATCATCCTCGTCGACCGCGCCGAGCACGGCTTCTCCGGTATCGTCTCGAAGACCAGCCTGGAGAAGAACCCCTGGTACGAACGACTCGTCAAGGAGAAGCTCGGCGGCAAAGACCCGCTGCACCTCACCACCCGCTACAGTTTCACCGGCGGCACGGAGACCACCGCCACCCTGGACGGCTTCACCATCCAGGCGGAGGGGGTCGACATCGCCGTCAAGCCGGGCCATACCACCATGGCCTTCGACAAGGAGTTCAAGCGGGTGAAGAGCCAGGGCATCTGGCAGGGCCTCTCCGCCGGCGAGCAGATGAACCTCAAAGAGATCAGCTACAGCGCCGATCTCACCATGATCGAGCCCTTCACCTATATCTGGAGCGGCTCGGCCAATATGGCCATGGCCGGGCTGACCATCAAGGAGCAGGGCCAGGACATCGATCTCTCCGGCGTCAAGATCGACTACAAGCTGACCTTCGACCAGGCGGCCAACAGCCTGGGCGCGGTCGCCGACTACCGCGTCGCCTCCCTTGTCGCCGGCCCGGAGACGGTGCGCGACCTCGGCGCCAAGATTTCCGTGGGCGGCCTCAGCGCCAGCGGCTACGACGAGTTCATGAAGGTCTACACCAAGACGGTGGGCGCCATGGCCGGCGATATGGCGGGCGCCAAGAACGACCCGGTGGCCATGCAGCGCGCCATGGAGCAGAAGATGGCCGGTGCCGGCCTGCAGCTGATGAGCGCCGGGGAGAAGCTGCTCACCAAAGGCCTCGAGCTGCGCCTCTCTGGCCTCCACCTCGGCCTCGAAGAAGGCGAGGTCAAAGGCGACGTCGCCCTCTCCCTCAAGAAGGACATGACCTTCGCCCAGTTCATCCCCCTGGCCGGGCAGCCGAAACTGGCCCTGGAAATCTTCTCCCTGTCCTCCAACATCAGCCTGCCCGAAAAGCTCGTCGTCGACGCGCCGATGCTCTTCGTGCCCATCTACCAGGGCATGCCCAGCGGAGTCTTTGTCAAGAACGGCGCCACCGCCGTCCATAAGGCGGAGACCAGGGACGGCAAGCTCTACCTCAACGACAAGGAATTCGTCCTCAACTGAGGGCAGCCCCCGCAAAAACGAGGCGGCGGCCGGTCATCGACCCGGCCGCCGCATGCTTTTTTCCCCTTTCCGGAAGAAGACCGCTCAGTTCCCTTCCTGCGGCGTTTCGAAGATGAAGCGGCAGTCGGCGACTGTCACCCCCTGGCCATCGGGGTGGACCAGCAGCGGGTTGATATCGAGTTCCTTGATCTCAGGGTGGTTGATGACCATCTCCGACAACCCGACCAGCATGCGTTCGACAGTGGCGATATCGGTCTTCGGCGCGCCGCGGTAGCCGCTGAGCAGCTTGTGGCCTTTGATGGCCCGCACCATATTGCGGGCGCCGTTGCGGGTCAGCGGGGCGAGGCGGAAGGCGACGTCCTGGAAGACCTCGACAAAGACCCCGCCGATGCCGAACATGATCAGCGGCCCGAAGACCGGATAGCGGTTCATGCCGAGAATCACTTCCAGCCCCTTGGGGGCGAGGCGCTGCAGCAGCACCCCGTCGATGGTCGCCTGCGGGTCGTAGTTCCTGGCATTGTCGACGATGGTCGTGTAGGCCCGCTCCACCTCCTCCCGGCTGTTCAGCCCGACCTTCACCCCGCCGGCATCCGACTTGTGGATGATCTGCGGCGAGACGATCTTCATCACCAGCGGGTAGCCGATGCGCTCGGCAATCTCGCCGGCTTCGCCGCTAGTGGTGGCAAGCTCGGTGGGCAGCACGTTGAAGCCGTAGCACTTGAGCAGCTCTGTGCCCCCGAGTTCGCCCATATAGGTCTTGCCGGCTTCCAGCGCGGTGGCGATGATCGCCGCCGCCCGCTCCTTGTCGTGCTCCATGTGGAAGGGGGCGAGGCGCTGGCGGTTGAGCCAGCGCGAGTAACGGTAGAGGGCGCCGAAGCTCTTGGCGGCGCTCTCCGGGAAACGGTACACCGGCACGCCGCTGGCCTGCAGATGCTTGACCCCGGCGGAGACGTCGATGATGCCCATGAAGCAGCAGAGGATCGGTTTGTAGGAGTGGCGGGCGATGCGCACGATGGCCTCGGCGGTGCCGATGGCGTTGGTCATGCTCTGCGGGGTGAGGATGACCAGGGCCCCGTCCACCCCCTCGTCCTTGATCACCGCGTTGAGGGCGTTCTCGTAACGGTCCTGAGCGGCATCGCCGATGACGTCCACCGGGTTGTTGACGTTGGCGGTGGTCGGCAGGTGGCTCTTCAGCACCTCGATGGTCTCCTCGTTGAAAGTGGCCAGCTCGAGGCCCGAGGTGACGGTCATGTCGGTGGCGACGATGCCGGGGCCGCCGGCGTTGGTGACGATGGCCACGCGGTTGCCATGGGGCACCTTGCGGCGGACTTTGCCGGTGGCGCTCTCGTTCTTGTAGGCGAAGGCAATGCCGAAATCGAAGAGCTCGTCGATGGAATCGACCCGGATGATGCCACTCTGCGCAAAGAGCGCGTCATAGACCGCCTCGCTGCCGGCCAGCGAGCCGGTGTGCGAGGCGGCGGCACTGGCCCCGGCCAGGGTCCGCCCGGATTTGATGGCCAGCACCGGCGTCGGCCGGTCGCCGCCGGTGATCTCCTTGACCTCGCGGATGAACTCCGGCCCGCGGTGCAGCTCCTCAATATAGAGCATGATGACCTCGGTGTCCGGGTCGGCGTGGAAGTAGCGCAGGAGGTCGAGCTCGTCGACATCGGCCTTGTTGCCGATGGAGATGAACTTGGAGAAGCCGAAATCCTTGTCGGCGGCGAAGTCGAGCACCGCCGTGCACAGGGCGCCGCTCTGCGAGATGAAGGAGATGTTGCCGGGCTTGGGCATCCGCGCCGAGAAGCTGGCATTGAGCCGTACCGCACCCTTGGGGTTGATGACGCCGAGGCAGTTGGGGCCGACCACCCTCACCCCGGCGGCCCCGCACATGGCGACGATGCGCTGCTCGATGGCCAGTCCCTCGCCACCCACCTCGCGGAAGCCGGCGGAGACGATGACCACCGCCCTGACCCCGTGGCTGATGGCATTGGCAATGGCCTTTTCCACCTGGTGCGGCGGGAGGATGACGATGGCCAGGTCGACCGGGTCGGGGATATCGCGGATATCGGCATAGGCGCGCACGCTGGCGATGGACCGCGAGCGCGGGTTGACCGGGTAGAGGGTGCCGGTGAAGCCGCCCTTGAGGATATTGACGAAGATATCGTGGCCGACCTTGCCGGGGGTGGCGGAGGCGCCGATGACCGCCACCGAGGAAGGGTTGAAGAGTGCGTCGAGACCTTGCATGATGAACGTTCTCCGGGGGTGGGGGGTTGCCTGTTCGTTCCACGCGACACATGGCGCGCGGATGGGGGTGTGAGGGACACGGGTCGATCGTCTCCACTCTATCATGAAAGCGGTGCCCCTGCACACTTCTTGCGCCTTCGCGCGGCGCTGTTGCCCCTGCGCCGCTGTTTTTCCCGGCTCCCTGCGATGACGGCAACTTTTCGATAGTAATCCTCCGAGACGCTGGTATGGTAGGATTCTCGGCCTTCGGCAACCCGGGGAAGCTGTCACACAACGATTTTTCTCTACTGGAGGAGCGACGATCATGGACCACGCGGCAACCTCATCCCACCGCTGGCGCTTCAACCGCCTGGGCGGCTTCGACCAAGTGCGGCTGGAAAGCGCCGACGACATCCGCAACCTCGACAATCTCGATCAGAAACTCTGGGCCGCCCTCAGCTGTCCGGTCAGCGGGGTGGAGTTCGACCCCCGCACCCTGGCCATGCTCGACCACGACAATGACGGGCGGGTGCGGGTGCAGGAGATCCTCGCTGCCACCTCCTGGGTGAGTTCGGTGCTGAAGGGCTTCGACGGCTTCCTCGCCGGCTCCGACACCCTGCGCCTCGCCGACATCGACGACGGCAGCGAGAAGGGGCGGCAGCTGCTCGCCTCGGCCCGGCAGCTGCTCGCCCTGCTCGG
>JANJUM010000142.1 GCA_024710585.1 Desulforhopalus sp. | reverse complement strand
CCTCGATTTCTTCATGGAGCGCCTGGCGCGCAGCAAAATGCTGCTCGACCTTCACTGACCCACCCCCTCCGCGACATCTCCGACGCGCCACCCGCGTCGGAGATGCCGCCGCCCGACAGCCTCGTTCACTGCCAGAGACATCCCCAGCCACTCTGCGCCTCTCTACAATTCCAGCCATATCTGCCACTTTACCGGGCATGACGGGGACGCTGCCGAGGTTTTTTCTTGACGTTGCGGCGTGTGAAGTATTATGTAATCGTGTTTCGTGTTCAATAGGCGTTTCCGTCAAGGAGAAAACACCAGCGCAGGTCAAAGGAGAGACGATGAAGAAACGAGTCTATGGCATGGCCATCATCCTCGGAACCAGTCTGGCGGCATCCTCCGCCGTCGCCAGTGGCGATCCAAGCCAGAATGCCAGGGTTGCCACCCAGGTCATTCCCGAGATGGAAGTGACTGCGGAAAAGATCACCACCCCTTCGATGCAGACCAGCGAGACGGTCTATACCGGCAGCGAGGTCACCGGGAAAGGGATCGACCTCCAGGGCGTCAAGGGCAAGACCAGCGTCTACGAGGCGGTGGGGGTGCTGCCGGGGATCAGCATCGAGAGCGCCGACAGCCGCGGCCTCGGCGCCGAGCAGCGCAGCGTGCGCGTGCGCGGGGTGCGCAGCTCCATGGGCGCCCTGACCGTCGAGGGCGTCCCCAACTATGGCGGCAATCCCATCGGCCCCCGCGATTACCTTTACGATCTCGAGAACATGGAGGGCATCTCCGTCTATAAGGGGGCGGTGCCCGGTGATATCGGCACCGGCGTCGGCTCGCGCGGCGGGGCCATGGAACTGAAACCCGACTGGCCCAACGAGACCTTCGGCGGCAAATTTTCCCAGGCCATCGGCTCCGACGCCTACACGCGCAGCTTCCTGCGCCTCGACTCCGGGGCGCTTGGCGACCTCGGCACCAAGCTCTCCGCTTCCTATTCCTACACCGATGCCGACAAGTGGCGCGGTCCCGGCGAAGTCGGCCCACGCCACAATGTCAACGCCGCCCTGCACCAGCCCCTCGGCGAGCGCTTCGACATCAAGCTGTGGGTCAACCATAACGACCTCGAGCAGCACCTCTACCGGCCGCTCACCTACCAGGAAACCCGTGATCTCGAGAGCAACTACGACAAGGACTACAACAGGACGCTGACGGGAGTCGCCGCCAGGGACAAGGACTATTTCGACTACAACCGGGGCGAATACAGCAATACCGATGTCCTCTCCATCTTTACCCTGAAGGCCACCGACAGCCTGAGCTTCAAGGTCAAGCCCTACTACAGCGACGAGGACACCACCATCCTCGGCGGCACCGCCAGTGGCGGCGTGCAGAAACGGCTCCGCGATATCGAGCGCGCCGGACTCTTCGCCGAAGGGATGATGGAAATAGCCAACATCAAAGGCATCTTCGGCTACCATTTCGAAAATGCGAACATGGACATCTCCACCGAAAACTACGCCATCACCAAAGGCGGGCTCTCCTATCGCGGTCTGGGCGTCTACGGCACCAGCGGCACCGCCTATATCAACAGCCCCTACCTCAAGCTGGCCGGCGAGTTCGGCGCCTTCCACTGGCAGGCCGGGCTCAAGTATTTCAGCTTCATCGACCCGGCCAGCGACGGCTATACCGCGGGCACCGCCCCCAGCTACAGCCCGGTGCGCGCCAGCGATCTCGATCGCGACGAACAAACCCACGATATCTGGCTGCCCACCCTCGGCGCCGCCTACCGCATCAATGAATCCGTCCAAGCCTATACCAGCTATGGGAAGAACTTCATACGCCCCTATTCCTACCTGCCTCTGGTATCGCTCTACAGCAGCAATCGCGCCGCCTTTCGCCTCCAGGGCATGACCATCCAGGATCTCTTCGACGGCTATGGGATCGAGGAATCGGATGACGTCGACCTCGGCCTGCGCATCACCGGAAGCTGGTTCGACATCACCCCGACACTGTTCTTCGGCAAGCACAAGAACCTTCTCACCACCGTCTACGACCCACGGGTCAAGCTCAACTACCAGCAGAACATCGGCGAGGCCACCAGCTACGGCCTCGACCTCGAGATCAATACCTATCTCCGCAAGGACCTGACCTTCTTCGTCAACCCCTCCTATACCCGCATGACCTACGACGACGACCTGAGCTTTGCCGGCAAAAGCATCGACAGCGAGGGCAACCAGGTGGTCGACACCCCGGAATGGCTGGTCAAGACAGGGGTGAGCTATCGTCCTGGCAACTTCGAGATCGTGCCGATGCTGCGTTTCTTGAGCGAGCGCTACAGCGACGCGGAGAACGAGCAGGTGGTGGACGCCAACACCCTGGTCGACCTCCGCGCCAGCTACACCTGGAACAAGCCTCCCTTCGCCAAGTCGATGAAGTTCACCATGGAGTTGAACAATATCTTCGACGAGGAATACATCTCGGTGATCAACGCCTCCGACGATACCCGCGCCGGCAACGCCACCTATATGCCGGGTTCGCCCTTCTCGGCGATGCTGATCGTCTCGGTGGATTTCTAAAAACCCGCTCAGCGAGAACAGCAACAGCCGGCGGAGACTACTCCGACCGGCTGTTTTTTTTGCACCAAAGATGCCACAAAAAATCAGATCTTCTGCTCGACCTTCATATAACAGGGGATGCACAGGGTCTGCCCGGCAAAACGGCGGGTGCGCGACTCCATGGTGCGCTCGCCGCAATCGGCGCATTCGAGGCTTTCGAGAACCCGGGCGCCGCGCGGGGGCCGGTCACTCAAGGGCTGCACGGTGAAGACCTCGGCCACCGGCAAGGTCATCATGCGCTGCTGCATTTCCCCGCGCATCACGCCGAGGCGCTCCTTCTCATCAGCCGACAGCAGCCCGCGGTTGCCACGATCCATGAGATCCATGAAGTCCTTGCGCAGGTCGCCCCAGGCGCTGTTGTTGAACACCATGCGGATGCCGGTGCCGGCCTTGCGATCATAGAAGGAAAAGGCCATCTTGCCGTAATCACGATGGATGAGATTGCCCTTGCCGACGGTGCAGCCGGTAAGAAACTGGATGGCATCGACGCCGCACATGTCGGTCTCGGCCACACAGACCAAGTCGTTCTGGTGCACTTTGCCCAGTTGCACCTGGGCCATTTCCGCGGCGCGGATGCCGATGGCCAGGCCGGGGCAG
>JANJUM010000102.1 GCA_024710585.1 Desulforhopalus sp. | reverse complement strand
TTTCGCAAGCCTTTTCGACAGGCCCATCACCCCGTCGGTCCACCATTCCGGGGCGGCGGGGGGTGGGGCCAGGCTCGGGCGGCTCGGCGGGCGCCTGCTGGCCCGGCGCAGGGCCGCGGCCGCGGCCGGGTCGTGCGCCGGCCGGCTCTGCCAGGAGGACGATAGGCGGTGAGCACATCCCCTTATGCCTTTCTTGAAGAAAAACTGCGCCACGGCGGGAACATCCTCCTCGACGGCGCCACTGGCACCGAGTTGGAGCGGCGCGGCGTGCCCATGCACGGCGCGGCGTGGACGGCGGAGGCGGTGCTGTCGCGGCCGGAGGTGGTGCTGGCGGTACATGGCGACTATATCGACGCCGGGGCCGAGGTGATCACCGTCAACTCCTTCTCCCTGGCCAGGCACATGCTGCTCAGCGCCGGGCTTGAGGAGCGTTTCGTCGAGCTCAACGAGAAGGCGGTGCGGCTGGCGTTGCAGGCCCGGGCGACAAAGGGGCGGCAGGTGGCGGTGGCCGGTTCCATCGCCCCGACCACCTTTTGCAGCGATCCCAGCGAGAGCTTCCTCGGCGAGGAAGAGGCGCTGGCCGCTTACCGCCAGCAGGCGGCGGTGCTCTGCCGGGCCGGGGTCGACCTGCTGATCGTCGAGATGATCGGCGATATCCTCCAGGGCACCCTGGCGGTGCGGGCGGCACGGGAGACCGGGCTGCCGGTGTGGCTCGGCTACAGCTGCCGGCGAGACCGGCAGGGCCGCCTGATGCTCTGGGATTTGCAGGATTCCCTGGCCGATGGGGTGCGCGCCATGGCCGGCCTTGGCGGCGAGGCCGCCCTGATCATGCACACCGAGGTCGCCGACGCCACCGTGGCCTTCGCCGAGCTCGCCGCCCAGTGGCCGGGGACCCTGGGGGTTTACGCTCACTCCGGGGTTTTCGTCATGCCCCACTGGCAGTTCAACGATGTCATCTCGCCGCGGGACTATGCCGCCGAGGCGGGTCGCTGGCTGGACATGGGAGCGCGCATCATCGGCGGCTGCTGCGGCATCGGGCCGGAGCACATCAGGGCGCTCGGCCTCATGTACCGTTTCTGAGGCAGGGGGCGGCCTCGTCGTCGAGGGAGAGACGGCGGCCGCTTTCGAAGCTGTGCACGGCACTGCCAAAGGGGTCGGGCAGCTCGAGGCGAAGGGCCAGCAACTGCAGGGGGTGCTGGAAATCGTCCGCTCCGGCCGGGAGCAGGATGGGGTAGAAGCGGTCACCGACCAGCGGCAGGCCGAGGCTGCTGAGATGCAGGCGCAGCTGGTGCTTCTTGCCGGTCTCGGGGTGAAGGAGGAGGCGGGCGCGGCCGTTGCGCACCTCCTGGAGATGGATGTGGCTGCGGGCGTTGACCGGGCCGGGGCGAACCTCCATGCGGAACCACGGCTGGCCTTGCTCGATACGGTTTTCCACCAGGCAGTGGCGCCACTCGGGCACCCCGGCGCAGGTGCTGATGGCCGCGTAGGTCTTGCGCACCAGGCCGGCGGCGAAGAGCGGCTGGTAGCGGCCGCGGGCCACGCGGCTCTTGGCCAGCAGCACCAGGCCGGAGGTTTCGCGGTCGATGCGGTGCAGGGGCGAGAGCTGGTCGTTGCCGGTGCGCTGTCTGAGGCGTTCCACCAGGGTCTCGGCGACATAGGCCCCCACCGGGCTCACCGGCAGAAAAGGCGGCTTGTCGGCCACCAGCAGGTGCTCGTCCTCGTAAACGACTGCCTCGGCAAAGGGGATGACCGGCTCCTCGGCTACCTGGCGACGGTAGAAGAGGCGGCTGTCGGGAAGGTAGGGGCTGTCCGTTCCCACTGCCATGCCGGCCTCGTCGTGCACTCCACCGCTCTCGAGCCGCTCGCGCCAGATTTCTTCCGTCAATCTCGGGAAGCGGCGGCAAAAGAACTCGAGCAGCGTCGGATACGGCGGGCCGCTGCGCGGCAGATAGACTACCGAAAGGCCCCTGGCTTTGCCCATGGCGTCTTCCTCGCTGGTTGTCCCGTCCGCAGGTTCCGCCCCGTCAGGCCAGGGGGCGGCGGCCGCAGGGGTCCTTCGGCAGGGTGTCGTCTTGCGGGGCGCGGATTAGCCCCGAGGGGGAGCGGTTTTCCAGTCTTTCTGCCGGCTCCAGGGTGCCCCCGGCGGGGTGGCTATTTCTTCTTGTCGAGGAGGTCGCTGGCCTCGTTCTTGCTTTTTTTCGCCGCCCGCTTCTCTTTCTGGGTCATGGCCGGTTTTTTCTTCTCTTCTTTCCTGCTGTTTCTCTCTTTGGACATGGGACGCTCCTTGTGCCGTGCACCTTGCCGAAATGGCCGAACGCCGCGAAGGCAAATACATTCTTCACCACTATAGCCGACCTCCCGGCCGGCGGCAAGCCAAGGCTGTTGACAGCGCCGCAGGTGGCTGCTATAGCTTTTGCAGCTTCGGGCGGTGAGGCACCGCCCGCCCGCCGCCCTTTCATGAAAGGAGATCGACGATGTTCATGGTTGCCCGTACTCCCCGCGGCGTGCTGTGCGCCGTTCTCGCCCTGCTGCTCTGCGCCGCACTGCCTCATGCGGGAGCGGCCGAGCAGCCGACCCTGACGGTGGTTGCCACCTACGACAACAAGGGCGAGATCTTCACCGAGTTTCACAAAAAGACCGGGATCCTCATCCATTTCCTCGACATGCCCCCCGGCGAGATCCTGGCGCGCACCGCCGCCGAAGGCGGCAGGCCCCTGGCCGACCTGTGGTTCGGCGCCGGCATCGACAGCTTTCTCAAGGCTCGCGACCTGGGGCTGCTGGAGGTCTATCGCTCCCCGGAAGCCGATGCGATCCCCGCGGCCTACAAGGATGCGGAGGGCTACTGGACCGGGGTGTCGCTGGTATTGAGCGGGCTCCTGGTCAACACCGACCTGCTGGCCGAGCGCAATCTGGCGCCGCCCAGGCTGTGGGCGGATCTGGTGCGGCCCGAGTATCGGGGGCAGCTGCTGTTCGCCGACCCGGCGGTTTCCTCAGCGACCTTCGCCACCATCGGCGGCCTGCTGAAGAAGATGGGCGAGGCCGAGGGCTGGAACTATCTCGAGGCCCTGGCCGCCAATGCCGCCTATATCACCAAGAGCGCCAGCGACCCGCAGAAGAAGGTCCAGTCGGGGCAGGTGCCGGTGGCCCTGGTGCCGCTGTCCGGGGAGATGCTCGGTCGCCGCGGCAAATCGCCGGTACAGGCCTTGCTCCCCGGCGACGGCATCCCCTACATGGCGGTGGGGGTGGCGGTCTTCAAGGACGCCCGCAACCCGGAAGGCGCCCGCGCCTTCGTCGACTGGGCGCTCAGCCTCGAGGGGCAGCGGATCATCCAGGCCAAGGACCCGCGCATCATGGTGCGTCCCAACCTCCCCTTGCCCGGGACTCTGGAGGAGGGTGCCGAGCTCATCGACGTCGACGTCGTCGCCATCAGCCGCGAGCGTCGCCGCCTTCTCGAGGAGTGGGCGCGGCGGGTGGAGAAGAAGCGCTAGCCCCGCCGGGGAAGGGGAACTCCTTGATATAGACTTCCTGCTGCGGGAAGGGGATGGCGATGCCGTGCTGGCGGAAGAGCCTGTCGATCTCGAAATTGATGGCGCTCTTCACGGCGAGCCGGGTGTCGATGTGGTGGAGGTGGCAGCGCAGCTCGAAGTCAAGGGAGCTTGGCCCGAAGGTGAGGAAGAACACCGCCGGCTGGGGTGCCGAACCGTCGTTGATCACTTCTTCCATTGAGGCGGCGATTTCCAGCAGAAGCCGCCGTACCAGCTCGATATCGGTGCCGTAGGCGACGCCAACCGGGACGATGAGGCGGCCGAGGCTGTCGTTGAGCGTCATATTGGTCACCTGGCCGGAGATGAGCTCCGAGTTGGGGACGATGACGTCGGCGCGGTCGAAGGTCTTGATGAGGGTCGAGCGTACGCTGATCTTCTGCACATGGCCCTCGGTGGTGCCGATCCTGATCCAGTCGCCCCGTTTGATCGGCCTCTCGAAGAGGATGATAAGGCCGGAGACGAAGTTGTTGACGATGTTCTGCATGCCGAAGCCGATGCCCACCGACAGCGCCCCGGCGATGACCGCCAGGTTGGAGAAGCTGAAGCCGGCCGTGGCCAGGCCGAAGAGGAGGGCCAGGGCGAAACCGCAGTAGCCGGTCATGGTGACCAGGGTATCCTGGGCGCTCTGCGAGAACCCGGCGCGGTCGAGCCATTGCCGCTCCATGCGCATGCGCAGCCAGGCGAAGACCGTCCAGCCGACCGCGAAAATGAGCACGCCGAGCACCAGCCGCGCCGGCACCACGCGCAGGTCGCCGAGGGTGAAACCGTCGAGGAGGACGAGGTGCACCTTCTTCAGCGTCGCTTCCGGAACTCCCCAGAAATCGAGGAATAGCCGCAGGGCCAGGGCCCAGGCGAGGATTCTGCCCAGCACCAGCAACCAGGTGATCGAGGGCAGGCTGTCGTCGGGGAGCAGCCCCAGCCTGTCGCGCAGGCGGCGCTGCCAGCGGTAGCGGCCCGGCAACAGGCCGCCGATGGCGCGTTCGATGAAGAGCAGCGCGAAGCGAAGCATGGACGCCACCAGGGCCGTGCCGAGCAGGCCGAGGAGCACGACGACGGTCAGGTTGCGGAAGCCGGCGAACTCGGCGGCGAGGAGGGCCAGGGTGGCGGCGATCAGGGTCGGCCTGCGCCAGGCCTCCAGTCGGGCAAGATTCCCGTGCAGCGTCAGCGGCCAGAAAAGGCGGCAGATGGTCAGCGCGAGGAGGCAGAGAAGGAGCGACTGGCCAAGGTAGAGGCTCTCCTGCGCTGCCGGGTAGGAGTCGAGCTGCAGGCGGGAGGAGAAGAGCAGCACGATGGCCAGGGTGGCGGTGGCGAGGAGGGAGCCTGACGACAGGGCAGGGGCCATCGACCAGCGCAGGGTCCGCAGCCGCAGCGTGGCCAGGGCCAAGAGCGCGGTGGCCAGGGCGAGCAGCAGCCACGGCGTATAAGGCATGGCCGCCTCTTCATGGAAGATGTAGCCAAGGAAGGCGGCGCCGACGAGGAGGCCGCCGGCCAGGGTGAACGAGGCCCGGCTCGCCGGTGCCGCCCTGTGGGCGAAGAGAGGCCGCGATATCCTTGCCGCGGCCACTCCGCCGCCGAGCACGAGCAGCGCCAGCGGCAGCAGCTGCGCCAAGCCGAGATCGCCGAGGCCGGAGCGCTCGCGCAGGTAGGTGGCCCATTGCCTGACGACGTCCCCGGCGGAGGAGAGGCTCGCGGTGAAGCGTCGGTCGAGGCTGCCAGTGCGGGACAGCACACCCTCTTTCTGCAGTTGCCGGCCATACTCGTCGAGCTCGTTGCCGACACGGGTGGCCAGGGTCAGCGCCAGGCGACATTCCGACAGCGTCACCTGCTGCGCCTGCTTGCGCTTCTCCAGGCTGCGACGCTCCTTGACCGTCTCCGGGGAGTCGTGGGGGCCGGGGCTGCCCAGGGAGGCCGTTTCTTCCTCGAGGCGGGTGATGAGGGCGCCGGTGTCTTCGATGCAGGTCTGCGCCCCGCCGCGCAGTTGCTCGAGCTCGCGCACGGCCTCCGCCGTGTGCTGCGCGGACATCTTCTTTGCCTTGATCTGCCGCGAGACCTCCTTGAGGGTGGCCTGAGCCTTGTCGAAGTCAAAGGACGGGGCGCTGTCGGCACAGAGGGCCAGCAGTGGCCAGAAGAGGAGCAGCGGCAGCGTCGGGAGAAGCGGGAAAAGGGAAAAGCGTCGAGGCATGGCGGATCCTTGGGGGCGGAGGAGGGTGTGGCGGCCTTGGGGCCGCAGCCTGGGGCAACTGTACCGGATGCGCCCTCATTTGCAAACCTTGCCGCGGCCATTTTTTTCGTTCGGCCTTTTCCCCGGCGGCCCCGGCTATGCTATACTTGACGGATGAGCCACGACGACATCGCCTTCTCGGCAATTCGCGAAACAACGTCTTTCAGAGATGGTTGATCCCCAGCGGAGCCATGGCATGCAGAGCATTCGTTCGGCGTTTTTGAAAAACATGATGCTCGTCACCCTCGTTTCCGTCGTCCTTCTTTTCTTCGTGTGGATACAGAGCGAGTACCGCGAGTTCAATCTCGACGCCGCCGCCACCCGTCAGGCCTTCGAGGCGCAGCAGAAAGAGCTGCTGCGCGAGGAGGTCGGCAAGGTGGTTGACTTCATCGACTACACCAAGGGGCGCACCGAGGCGGTGCTGCACCGCCAGGTGCGCGATCGCGTCTACGAGGCGCACCGCCTCGCCACCCACCTGCACGGCCTCTATCATGAGCGGCTCCCGGCCACCGAGGTGCAGGGGCTCATCCGCGAAAGCCTGCGCAGCCTGCGCTTCAACGAGGGGCGCGGCTACTATTTCATCTTCGACCGCCACGGCGTAGAGGTGCTCTTCGCCGACCGCCCGGAGCTGGAAGGACGCAATATGCTCGATATGCAGGGCGCCCGCGGCGAGATGGTGGTGCGTGACATGCTCGCCCTGGTGAAAGAGCGCGAGGAAGGCTTCTACGGATACACCTGGACCAAGCCGGGGGAGGCGGCCAACACCTTCGAAAAGACGGCCTTCGTCAAGCGCTTTGCGCCCTACGACTGGGTGATCGGCACCGGCGAGTATCTTGCAGACGTTCGCGACGACCTGCAGCGTCAAGTGCTCGAGCGGCTGGTGACGCTGCGTTTCGGCGACGAGGGATATTTTTTTGGCGCCACTCGCGGCGGCCTGCCGCTGTTCACCAGCGGGCGCGTCACCCGCGGCGGTCCCACCCTGTGGGAGGTTACCGATCCCCACGGGGTGAAGATCTTCCAGGAATACGAAAAAGCTGTGGCTCAGCCCGAGGGCGGCTATGTGCATTATTCCTGGGAGAAACTCGCCGGGGGCAAAGCGGCGCCGAAGATCTCCTATGTGGTGGCCATCAAAGACTGGCCGTGGATCATCGGCGCCGGCGTCTACCTCGATACCGTCGAGCGGGAGATCGCCGCCAAAAAGGAACTGCTCCTCGGGCGTTTCGTCAAGAGGGCGGTGGTCGCCTGTACCCTGCTGCTGATGCTGCTGCTGTCTGCCTCCCTGGTCGGCTGGAAGCTCGCCGGTCGCATCCGCTCCGGCCTCGACACCTTCATCCACTTCTGCCGGCGGGCGGCGGCGGAGCGGGTGCTCATCGACCCGGCGGCGCTGCGCTTTTCCGAGTTGCAGGACATCGCCCTGGCCACCAACGACATGCTGCGCGATCAGCGCCGGGCCACCGAAGAGCTGGCGCGCAGCGAGAAGAAATATCGAGACCTCTTCGAAAACATGGTGCATGGGGTCTACTACCAGATGGCCGACGGCAGTCTCGCCGACGTCAACCACGCCGCCTTGGAGATTTGCGGGCTGACGCGGCAGGAATTCCTCGGCGCTGGCCAGCGGCCGCCGTGGCGCATGATAGACGAGAAGGGGGACGAAGTCGCCGCCCGCGACCAGCCGGCCATGGTCGCTTTGCGAAGCGCTAACCCGGTACTCAGCCGGGTGGTCGGCATCTATAACGTCCGCACCGACCGCTATGTCTGGGTGACCGTCAACGCCATCCCCGAGTGCGGCGAGGAGGGGGGGAAACCCTTCCAGGTGGTGGTCACCATGTCCGACATCACCAGGCGCCGCGAGGCGGAGGAGGAGCGGGCCCGCCTCCTCGCCCAGCTGCAGCAGGTGCAGCGGCTCGAGGCCATCGGCACCCTCGCCGGGGGCATCGCCCACGACTTCAACAACCTCCTCGGCGCCATCATCGGCTATGCCGAGATGGCCAGGGCCGGCGTGCCCGACGGAGGGGCGACGGCAGGCGACCTCGCCGAGGTGCTGGTTGCCGCCAACCGTGCCAAGGAGCTGGTCAGGCAGATCCTTGCCTTCAGCCGTCAGGCCGGAGCGGAGCGTATCTGCCTGCGGCCGGCTGAAGGGGTCAGGGAGGCAATCAAACTGCTGCGGCCGTCGCTGCCGTCGACCATCGCCATCGTCCAGGATATCGACCTCCAGGCCGGGCCGATCCTTGCCGACCCGACCCAACTGCAGCAGATCCTCGTCAACCTCTGCACCAACGCTTTCCATGCCATGGAGGAGCGGGGCGGCGTGCTGACCATTTCGCTGCAGAACGTCGGCCCGGACAATCTCCCCGGCGAGGCCCCGGCCCTGGGCGAGTACGCCCTGCTGTCGGTCGCCGACAACGGCCCGGGGATGAGCGAGGAAGTCCGCCAGCGCATTTTCGAGCCGTATTTCACCACCAAGGAGGTCGGCAAGGGCACCGGCATGGGGTTGGCCATCGTCCACGGCATCGTCACCAGCTACGACGGCTTCGTCATCTGCCGCAGCCGGCCGGGCGAGGGCACGGTGGTGGAGGTCTATCTGCCGGTGTTCGCGGCCGAGGAAGCGGTCGACGACGACCCGCAGGGCCCGGTGCCGATCGGCAGCGAGCGTATCCTCTTCGTCGATGACGAGAAGATTCTCACCGAGATGGGCGAAGTGCTGCTCTCCCGCCTCGGCTATCGGGTGACCAGCGCCCTCTCGGGGGCGGAGGCCATCGCCCTCTTCGCGCAGGACCCGGCGGCCTTCGACCTCGTTCTCACCGATCAGACCATGCCCGGCATGACCGGCCTCGACTTGGCGCGGCGCCTCCTTGAGCTGCGGCCAGGGCTGCCGATCATCCTCTGCTCCGGTTACAGCACCCTGGTGTCACAGGAGTCGGCGGAGGCGGCGGGCATCCGCGCCTTTGTCATGAAGCCGCTGGCCAGGCACGACATCGCCCAACTGGTGCGCCGCATCCTCGACGAGCCGGCTAGAGGCTGAACGAACGCGCCTGGGCGACCTCGAGGGCCAGCTCGGCGCGGGCGTTGGCATCTTTGGCAAGGTTTTTCTTGGCGCACCACTCGGGGAAGGTCTCGGGGTCGATGAACACCTTGATGACTTGGTCGCCGCGGGCCTCGACCTCGGCCTTCTTCTCCTCGGCACGGGCTAGCCAGTCGCCATACGTGGGCGGCAACAGGTCGCTGTCGTCGAAGAGCTCGAGCAGGGCCGCATAGTGTTCTTCGCGGTACCAGACCATGGCCTGCAGGCTCGGCTGGTGGGCGGGCTGTTCGGGGGTCTGCTTGGGGGTCTGCTGCTTCGCCTTGATGGCGGCGGCGGTTCTGGCCGAGCCGGCCAGGCGTTTCTTCTTGGTCATGGCTGCTCCGCGGGGTTGGGGGCGGGGATGGGGGAGGAACGGACGGCGACATCATACCCGGCGAGGCGGCAAAGTAAAGGGCAAACGAGGGCGGGTTGCGGAACCTCCGGGGCTGGCGGAGGGGCGGCAATGGCACCGGCCGTACCGAGAAGCCTTGACGAAGACGAATTCTTTACAGTATCCTCATCAATTTTTCATCTCCCCTCGCCATGATGAGGGGCTGGCGTCGGCTGCACGCAAAAATGCGTGGCCGGCCACCATGGGACAAGGTGCCAAGGAGGAGGGCGATGTCCGAGCTGCTGGAACGCTGGAATGTGGAACACTCGTCGGAGCTGTACCGGGTGGCGGAGTGGGGCGGCGGCTATTTCCGCGTCTCCGAGAAGGGCGACATGCTGGTGCTGCCCTCGCCCAACGCCGTCGAGCGGGCGGTATCGATCCCCGAGATCGTCGAGGGGCTCAAGGAGCGCGGCCTCGACATGCCGGTGCTGCTGCGCATCGAGAACATCCTCGACGCCCAGATTTCCCAGCTCAACGAGACCTTCATCGCCGCCATGCAGAGCCTCGGCTACCGCGGCAGCTTCATGGGCGCCTACCCCATCAAGGTCAACCAGCAGAAGCAGGTCATCGACGCCATGGTCCACTACGGGGCGCCCTATCACCACGGCCTCGAGGCGGGCAGCAAGGCGGAACTCATCGCCGCCATGGGCATGATGGTCGACCGCG
The DNA here is from genome assembly GCA_024710585.1 of Desulforhopalus sp. Taxonomy (GTDB): domain Bacteria; phylum Desulfobacterota; class Desulfobulbia; order Desulfobulbales; family Desulfocapsaceae; genus Desulforhopalus_A. The sequence continues at coordinate 33,829 of JANJUM010000102.1, read as the reverse complement.
AGGCGCCCCTGGTCTGCAACGGCTACAAGGACGAGGAGTTCGTCGACCTGGCGCTGACCGCGGTCAAGCTCGGCTTCCGCTGCATCATCGTCGTCGAGATGCCCAGCGAGCTGCCGCTGATCATCGAGCGTTCGCGCATCCTCGGGGCCACGCCGGTGCTGGGGGTGCGCATCAAGCTGGCCAGCCAGGCCGGCGGCCACTGGGCCGAGTCAGGCGGAGAGCGCTCCATCTTCGGCCTCAACACCACCCAGCTCATCGACGCCGTCGATCTCCTCGTGCGCGAGGGGATGCTCGACTGCCTGCAGATGGTGCACTACCATCTCGGTTCGCAGATCTCCAACATCCGCGAGATCCGCACCGCCGTGGGCGAGGCCTGCCGCGTCTACGCCGGCCTGGTCAAGGAGGGTGCGGCGATGAAATACCTCGACCTCGGCGGCGGGCTGGCGGTGGACTACGACGGCTCGCAGTCCAACTTCCTCAGCAGCCGCAACTACTCGCTCAACGAGTACTGCACCGACATCATCGAGGCGGTGATGACCACCCTTGATGAGCAGAACATCGACCACCCGATCATCATCACCGAAACCGGGCGGGCCCTGGTGGCCTACTATTCGGTGCTGCTCTTCAACGTCCTCGACAAGACGGTGTTCGAGCCCGACCCCCTGCCGGACGCCCTGCCGGCGGGCTGCCACCCGCTGCTGGCCAACATGTTCGAGTCGCTCAACGGGCTCTCCATCCGCAATATCCAGGAGACCCTCAACGACGCCATTTACTACCGTGACGAGGTGCGCCAGCTGTTCAACCACGGCAAGATCACCCTGCGCGAGCGCTCGCTGGCCGAGAACATTTTCTGGACCACCCTGAACGGCATCCTCAACACCGCCCGGCAGCTGAAAAACGCCCCGGCCGAGATCGGCGAGATCGAGCGCCTCTTGTCGGATATCTATTATTGCAACTTCAGCCTCTTTCAGTCGCTGCCGGACAGCTGGGCCATCGACCAGCTGTTCCCGGTGATGCCCATCCACCGCCTCAACGAGAAGCCCGGACGCAATGCCATCCTCGCCGACATCACCTGCGACTGTGACGGCAAGATCGACCGCTTCGTCGACCGCTTCGGCTCCAAGCGCTTTCTGCCGCTGCATGAGCTCAAGGAGTCGGAGGAATACTATCTCGGGGTGTTCCTGGTCGGCGCCTATCAGGAGACCCTGGGCGATCTGCACAACCTGCTCGGCGACACCAACGTGGTCACCGTCACCCTGCTCGACAACGGCAAGTTCGACTTTGCCGGCGAGCTCGAGGGCGACACCGTCGCCGACATCCTCAGCTACGTCGAGTACGACCCCAAGCGGTTGCTGATGAAGTTTCGCAAGACCGCCGAGACGGCGGTCAAGGAGGGGCTGATCTCGCCCCTCGAGCGCAAGGCGGTGATGCAGGTCTACGAGGCCGGGCTGCGCGGCTACACCTATTTCGAACGCTGATCGCCACGAGCGGTCGGCGGGGAACCACAGCAAAGGGAGGATTCCATGGCCAAGGTATTGATCATCGGTGCCGGCGGTGTCGCCGGGGTCACCGCCCACAAGTGCGCCTTTCTCGCCGAGAGCTTTTCCGAAATCGTCCTCGCCAGTCGGACGCTCGCCAAGTGCCAGGCCATTGCCCGGTCGATCAAGGAACGCTGCGGCCGCGACATCGAGGTGCGCCAGGTCGATGCCGACCGCGTCGAGGAGACGGTGGCGCTGATCGAGGAGGTGCGCCCCGACCTGCTCGTCAACCTCGCCCTGCCCTATCAGGACCTCGCCTTGATGGAGGCCTGCCTGGCCACCGGCGTCGACTACCTCGACACCGCCAACTACGAGCCGCCGGACGTCGCCAAGTTCGAGTACAAGTGGCAGTGGGCCTACCGGGAGCGCTTTGAGAAGGCGGGCCTCATGGCCCTGCTCGGCTCGGGCTTCGACCCTGGCGTCACCAACGTCTTCTGCGCCTGGGCGCAGAAGCACCACTTCGACGAGATCCACCAGCTGGACATCATCGACTGCAACGCCGGCGACCACGGCCAGCACTTCGCCACCAACTTCAACCCGGAGATCAACATCCGCGAGATCACCCAGCGCGGCCGCTACTGGGAGCATGGCGAGTGGGTGGAGACCGACCCCCTCTCCTGGTCGATGAACTACGATTTTCCCGAGGGCATCGGCAGCAAGAAGTGCTTCCTGATGTACCACGAGGAGCTGGAGTCGCTGGTGCTGCATCTCAAGGGCCTCAAGCGGGCGCGCTTCTGGATGACCTTCGGCGAGCAGTACCTCACCCACCTGCGCGTGCTGGAGAACGTCGGCATGACGCGCATCGACCCGGTGGACTTCAACGGCCAGCAGATCGTCCCCATCCAGTTCCTCAAGAAGGTGCTGCCCGAGCCGGCCTCGCTGGGGCCGCTGACCAAGGGTCGCACCTGCATCGGCTGCCTGCTCAAGGGGATCAAGGACGGTCGCGACAAGACCATCTTCGTCTACAATATCTGCAGCCACGAGGAGAGCTACCGCGAAGTGGGCTCCCAGGCGATCAGCTACACCACCGGCGTGCCGGCGATGATCGGCGCCAAGCTGATGCTGGAGAAGAAATGGCACAAGGCGGGGGTGTGGCACATGGAGCAGTTCGATCCCGACCCGTTCATGGATGAGCTCAATCGCCACGGCCTGCCGTGGACGGTGCTGCAGCTGCTATGAACGGCCGCCACCAGTACCGCTTCGATCCGCGGCGGGTGGAGACGCCCTGCTACCTCGTCGACCTCGGCCTTTTGCGGCAGAACCTCGCCACTCTCGCCGAGGTCAAGCGGCGCACCGGCTGCAAAATCCTCCTCGCCCTGAAGTGCTTCTCGATGTTTCGCGTCTTCCCCCTGCTGGCGACGACCCTCGACGGGGTCTGCGCCAGCTCGCCGCACGAGGCGCGGCTGGGCCGCGAGGAGTTCGGCGGCGAGGTGCACACCTTCGCCGCCGCCTACAGCGACAGGGATATCGAGGAGCTGTGCACCACCTCGGACCATATCCTCTTCAACTCCATGGGCCAGCTGGAGCGCTATCGCCCGGCCATCGCCCGTCATCTCGCCGCCGGCGGCGGGCCCATCGAGCTCGGCATCCGCATCAACCCCGAGCACAGCGAGGGGGCGGTTCCGGTCTACGACCCCTGCGCCCCCGGCTCGCGCCTCGGCATCCGCCGCCGTCACCTGCGGCCGGAGCTGCTCGAAGGGGTCAGCGGCCTGCACTGGCACAACCTCTGCGAGCAGGATGCCGACTGCCTCGAGCGCACCGTGGCGGCGGTGGAGGCCGGCTTCGCCGACATCATCCCGCGGATGCGCTATGTCAACTTCGGCGGCGGCCACCATATCACCCGCCCCGGTTACGACCTCGAGCGGCTGGTCGCCGTGGTCAACCGCTTCCAGGAGAAGTGGGGCGTCGTCGTCTATCTCGAGCCTGGCGAGGCGGTGGCACTCAATTGCGGCTACCTGGTGAGCACGGTGCTCGATATCGCCCCGGCCGATATGGACACCGCCATCCTTGACTGCTCGGTGCCGGCCCATATGCCCGATGTCCTCGAGATGCCCTACCGGCCGGAGCTCATCGGCGCCGGCGAGGAAGGCGACAAGCCCTGCGCCTACCGCCTCGGCGGTCTCTCCTGCCTCGCCGGGGACGTGGTCGGCGTCTACTCCTTCGACCGGCCGCTGGCCGTCGGCGACCGAGTCGTCTTCAGCGACATGGCCATCTACACCATGGTCAAGAACACCACCTTCAATGGCGTGCGCCTGCCGTCCATCTATGTCTACGAGCCGCAGGGGGAGGGCTACGAGTGCGTGCGCGCCTTCGGCTACGAAGACTTCAAAATGCGCCTGTCCTAGGCGGGCAAAGAAGAGATCATGGAGAGTCCTGGTTTTTTGCAGTCGGAGATGGCGGGCCGGCAAGAGCTCGAAAACCCGCTGTTCACCGTCATCCCGGCGCCCTTTGAGGCATCCGTCTCCTACGGAGGGGGGACGAGGCGGGGGCCTGAGGCGATCCTCGCCGCCTCGCAGCAGCTGGAGACCTGGGACGGGCTGTGCGAGCCCCTGCTCTGGGGCATCGCCACCGCTGCGCCGGTTCATTGCCAAGGTGGGGTGGAAGAGGTTCTGGCCCGTATCGAGGCGGTTGTCGGGGAGGTGGCGGCGCGGGGCTCGATCCCGGTGGTGCTGGGCGGCGAGCACACGGTCAGCCTCGCCCCGCTGCGCGCCCTGGCCAGGGGGCGTGGAGAACAGGTCGGCATAGTGCAGATCGACGCCCATGCCGACCTGCGGTCACGTTTCGAAGGCTCGCCGTACAGCCATGCCTGCGTCATGCGCCGCGCCATCGAGGAGTGCGGCTGCGCCTTGATGCAGTTCGGGGTTCGCGCCCTCTGCCTGGAGGAGGTTGCCTATCGCCAGGAACGTGGGGTGCAGCACCTCGACGCGCGCCAGCTGCCCGGAATACGGATCGACGATTTTTCCCTGCCCGGCAATTTCCCGCAGAATATCTACCTGTCCATCGACGTCGACGGCCTCGACCCCTCGGTGATCCGCGCCACCGGCACGCCGGTGCCCGGTGGTCCCCTCTGGCATCAGACGCTGACCTTCATCGAGCGCGCCCTGCGCGGCCGGCGCATCCTCGGCTTCGACGTGGTCGAGCTGGCACCGCAGCAGGGCGACCACGCCTCCGACTTCGCCGCGGCGCAGCTGGTCTATTCGGTCATGGGCATGATCGGCAGGGCGATGGGGAGGTGAGCTTCGCCCGCGGGGGCGGGGCCTTTGGACCGAGTTTCTGCCATGAAACGACAAAGCGGGTGCGCGCCCCGAGGGAGGTGCGCACCCGCTTTATCTTTTTCAGGCTCTGGGCGTGTTTTCAGACGAGCAGAAACTCCTTGAAGTCGCCGCGCATGCAGTGGTTGGAGGCCATAGCCGAGGAGTAGGCGCCGGCGTTGATCAGGGCGAGGGTCATGCCTTCGGTCAGCGGCGGCATGGCTATGCCGGCGTACCACACGTCGAGGGCCTCGTTGATGTTACCGACGATGCTCACCGTCTGCTTCTCCCCCGGCAGCAGCCGCGCCGGCAGGGGCTGGAAGGGCAGGCCGTAGACCGCCGGCTCGACCGCCAGGTTGAAGCCGGCGTCGACGCCGACGAAAACCGTTTCCAGCTTCTTCTCCACCGTGTTGATGGTGAGCAGCAGGATGCCGCAGTCCTTGGCGATATAGTCCCCGGGCTCGATCTCCACCCGCTGCCCCCGCCCGCGGAAATGGCGGGCGAGGATGGCCGCCCAGCGGTTCAGGTCGAGGGGGGCGTCCTCGGCGACGTGCGGCACGCCGAGGCCGCCGCCGACGTTGACGATCTCCACCGTATCGAGCTGATCGACGAACCACAGGCAGCTGTCGATGATGGCGTCCCACAGGTCCAGCTGCGGGGTGAGGTAGCCGCAGCCGGTGTGGAAGTGGATCTTCTTGATGCGCAGGCTGTATTGCCTGGCCAGCGCCACCGCTTCGGCGAACTGCTCGCGGTAGATGCCGAACTTGGTGGTGTTGGTGCCGCTGTAGCGCAGCTTGTCGTTCTGGGCGCGGCTGATGCCGAGCGCCGGGTTGACGCGGATGCCGATCTCCCGGCCCGGGCCGAGGGCGCCCCAGCGGCGGATGACGCTCATCGAGTCGCAGGTCATCGCCAGGCCCCTGATTCGCGACAGCCGCTGCAGGTCGTGGTCCGAGAGGCTGCCGGCGGTGAAGGAGATGTCCTCGGCGGCAAAGCCGCAGGCGATGGCGTGCTCCACCTCGTTGGGCGAGCAGGCGTCGATGCCCACCAGGCCGCTGGCGCGCAGATGGCTGAGCAGCGGCGCAAAGCGGTTGGCCTTCATGGCATACTTGACGGCGAAACGCCCCTCCAGGCCGGCTCCCGTCAGCGCATCGTGCAGGCGCTGCACGTTGGCGACGATACGCCGGCCATTATAGTAGAAGGAGGGCGTGCCGAACTGCTCCGCCAGGTCCTCGACCCTGCGGCCGGCGAACTCGAGTTCGCCGTCGCCATAGCGCAGGTCTTCCCTTTCCCACCACTCCATCACGAGATCCGCGGCTCCTCGAAGGGGGTGTCGGCGAGGTTCAGGGCGCTCGGCGGCACCGCGTCGGCAACGGGCAGCTCCTTGCGGCCGGTGATCCAGCCCCGGCAATTGTCGGCGCCGCAGCTGCAGGGGAACTGCTTGAAGAGCACATCCTCGGTCTGGGCGTAGTCCATGGTGAGGTATTCCATGGGGTGGATGTCGCGCACCGCGTAGACCAGCAGCTTCTCCATGTCGAGCTCGATGTTGGGCGAGCAGGAATGGAGGAAATAGCCTGAAAAGTAGAGGTCATGGAGGTGCTTGTCGGGCTCGATCTGCAGGGTGTGCTGGCGGATCTCGTCGATGATGTCGCCGGTGATGGCGCACACCAGACTCCCCTTGGCGAAAAACTTGTAGCTCATGACGCCGAGTCCGGTGGCATGATTCTTCTCGACGATGCCGAAGTCGCTTTTGCTTGGAAAGAGCGGATTGCTACCAAAACGGTCTGGATACATGGCTTGTTCCTGTCAGGTAAGGGGAGTGGGGGGAGAGGGTTGGCAGAACGCCGCAGGTAGGGTGTGAATTTTCGCGATGAATACAACTTTCCCGGGGTTGAAGCAACAGCTTTTTGCGTTGGCGGCGGGAAGAAGGCAAAATAATTATAATGACGTAAAAACAGCTAGATAGTATGAATATGGCCTTGCCGGGGACGGTTTTTCCCCTCGATGGCCGCTCGTTCCCTCTTCTGGCGGGTGGCATGCCCCGCTCTCGGGGGGTGGTCGCGGCGGTGAACGTCGTCCGCAGCTGGGCCGGCATCGCTGGCGACACCTCGGGACGTCGTGGTGCAGAAATGGGATAGGAAAGAGCGCTTCGTGCCGGGCCATGACGCTGGCCGGCTTTTCCCTGGCAAGGCTTGCTCTCCCCCTGCAAAATGACCCGGGAGTGGTTATGGTCAGGGGAATGTCGTCAAACTGTTCGCCGCCTACCGACACCGTCGCCATGGATATCGATCGCCGCCCCCTGCATACATCGCTTCTCAGCCTGCGCGACTGGGTCGCCGCGGTGACGCTCACCGCGGTCCTCCATCTCCTTATCGTCATCACCGCCCTGCTGCCGCCCGGCAACTATTTCTTCCCCTTCGTCGGCGAGGTCTGGCAGAGGGCGGAAGGTCCGCTGGCGGACGGGTCGGGACCCCGCCCGGGCACCGAGGAAGTGGCAGAGGCCGCCCCGGCGTCATCGCGCGGTGTCGTCCCGCCAGCGGCGGTAGACGCCGACCCCTATCGCCTCGCCGGTCGCCGCGCTCTCGCCGCCGCTGTCGGCGCCGGGTCGCGGGCGGACCAGGGCGAGGTGGCGCCCCCGCTGCTGACGGTCAAGGCCGGGTACCGCTCGCTGCTCCAGGATGGCCCGACGCCGCGCCTCCTGCCGCCAGCCCTGTCCGGTTCGACCATCCCCGCCAAGCCGGACAGGAGCCTGCTGCAGGAGGTGGCCGACGACGCCGAGGAGGTGCTGCTGAGCAACGTCTTCCAGGACGCCGTGCCCCTCGAGCCCGGCGCGCCGTCACCGCTGGCCGGGGAGGATGCGTTCCTTGGTCGCCTGCGCGCCGATATCATGGACGGTCGCCTCGACATGGGCTTCGCCGAGTTCATCCTCTCCGCCGAATATTATCATCTGGTGCGCTCGCTGCTGCCGCTCGGGCAGCGTCCCGCTTTCACCCTCGACGAGGCCATGACCCGCTATCGCCAGCGCCTGGCGGAAGTGGCCCAGGGCATGCCGGCGCAGCTCGACGCCTACTGGCTGGTGATGCTGCTGCAGCGCTATTCGGACAACAAGTATTACCCGGAAAACGGCAGCGGCATGCTCCTCGACGGCCTCTTCCACCGGCAGAACGACTGTGAGGGCGGCACCAAGGAGGTGCTATCCTACCTGCAATCGCTCTATCCGGAATTGCCGCTCGGCACCAACCGCGGCATGCTGCAGACCACCAGGGGCGACTTCATCGGCCACATGCAGGGCTATATCGGGCCAGGCGCGCCAAGCGCGAAAATCCTCGACAACCGCCAGGGGTTGATCATCGAGACCACCCGCATCGGCCCGGACTCGGTGGTGCCCTACCAGTCGGGGGAGATCTTCCCCCTCGAGGACTTCGTCGCCCGCTATTACCCGGAGCTGGTAGGCGGCACACCGCTCGAGGGTCTGCTTGCCGCCGGCACTGCCGGCCCGGGAGGGGCAGCGGCGGGGCGCATCGTCGGCACCAGCGACCATCCCCTGAAAATGAGCTACGGCGGCAGCTCCGCCCTCCTTGCCGACCAGCTCTATGACCTCGACGCCATCAGGACGCAGCGCATTGCCAACGAATTCCAGCGCAGCAAGGTGCCGAGCTGCAACCCCGGCATCGACCCCGGCAAGATCGACCGCACCAACCTCTTCAGCAATTTCGTCACCATCGACCGCAAGTTGCGCAAGGTGCTCATCGACCACTACCTCGCAGATTTGCAGTACTGGGAGAACGAGATCATGCCGCAATGGCGCCAGCCGCCGTTTTTGGCCACCTACGACGACCTCGTCGGCAGCCTGGTGGCGGCCGGAGGCGGCAAGGGCGGCCATGTTCAGGTCGATGGCGACAACACCGTGCCCGTCGCCCTCCTCGAGAGCCATGGCGATTTCCTCACCCTGCTGGCAAGGGCGGAACGGGATGACGACGCCCCCCACTACGGGACTGGCGGCAACGAGTGCCGGGAGCGCACGGTCCTCGACGAGAAGCTGCTCGGCTATCTCTTCCGCTCGCCGAGCCAGCCGGGGGTCTTTTTTCTGCCGCAACCGGGCGAGGAGGTTGACTGGCTCAGAGTGGTGGACAGACTGCGCCAGGATTGCCTGGCGGTGTCCCGCGCCGATGAGGTCCGCGACCTGCTGGCGGCCCTCGAGGCCGAGGCGGTGGCCGGCGGCAGCTCCCTGCGCCGCGAGCTCCATGGCCAGGTGCGCGCACGGGGGCTGGGGCCGCGCAGCGACGACGACGAACCCGCTTATCGTCTGGCCCTGCGGCGGCTCTTCGAGGGCAGCGGGGCGGGAGACGACTTCGCCCTGCTCGCCGGGCGGCAGTCTTCGCCGAGCGTGGCGACGGAGCCGAGCGTTGCCGAAACCCTGGCCCGGGTCGGGCGGGGCGGCCTCAACGGCGGCCTGCTCTGGGACGGGGTCGACTTTCTCGGGCCGGCTGAATTTGCAACCCTGCTTGCCGCCTATGGCAGTCGCGGCGACCTGGCGCTGTCCACCGAGCGGGCCCAGGAGCTGGCGTCGACCGTTGCCGCCGCCATGGGCGGCGAGCAGGGGGCGACGCTGCTCGCCGGCTGGCGCGAGCGAGCCGCATCGCCGGAGCTGCGCCTTGCCGCCGCCATGCGTCTGGCGCAGCTCGCCGGGGAGAGTCCGGAGGCCGTCTCGCGGCTTGCCCACCTGGATCTCGAGGGGCGGAAGGACTTGCGCGCCCGCGCCTTGGCGGCGCTGCTGCGCTACGGTTTGCTGGAAGACGACGCTCGCCGGGTGGTGGCGGCGCGCCTGGAAAAACTGCTCCAGGCTCTGCCGCCTCTCGCCGCCGTGCCGGCCGCCGGCGCCAGCCACCCCCCGCTCTTCGTCGACCTCGCCGAGGTGGTCAAGGCTCTGGCCATCCTCCCCGATCGGGTGGTGGAGGAGAGCCTGCGCCGCCGGCTGCAGGGCGAGCTCTCCCGTGACTTCGCCACCGGCCGTAACCTCTCGGCGGCCGGGGCCGATTACGGCCTCGTCTTCAACAAGCTGTCGCTGCTCCTCATGATGGGCCAGCGCCTTGGCGAGGGGCGGCCGAGCCCCCTGGGGGAGGACCTGTGGCGCGTCGCCCTCCTCTTTGCCGCCGAGCGCCCGGTGGGCAAGCTGATGCTTGCCCCGATGCGTGATATTGCCGGCGAAGCGGAAGTGGAGGAAGTGCTCGCCACGACCATCGCCGCGCAGACCGCGGCCCTCGACCGCCTGCGCGTCCCCGGCGGGCAGCGCGCCGAGAGCCTCAAGGAGGCCGGAGCGGTGCTTGGCATCGGCAATGTCGTCGCCCGCCTGCTGCCCCTGCTCGAGCCCTCGCGTCGCCAGCGGCTCGCCTCCGGCCTTGGCGGCGACTCGCGGTATGACGCCTGGTACCTCGAGCGGCTGCATCGCCGCGTCGCCCCCATCCTCATCGCCCATGGCGCGGCCGACGGCCACCGTTACACCGCCGCCGACCCGCTGCTCGACTTCTACCGCGACGATCGGGTGCGCGAGTCCTTCGCCCTGCTCGCCTATTTCCAGGAGGGTGGTGTCGAGCCCCGCTTTCGCCGCTCCCAGGATCTCTCGACGATCAAGGATCCCGGCAGCCTCAAGGTCATCGAGGGGGAACGGCGCATCACCCGCCAGGACATGTCGCTGCTCACCCTGGCCTTGAACCCCGGCAACAGCCCGGCGGCCTTGAGCCGCTCCTGGGAGGAGACCCTGCGGGTGATCGGCCGGCACCAGGGGCTGACTCCCCTCGATCCCGGCCTGCGCCGCTATCTCTTCGCCCCCCATTACCCTTATCTGGTCGACAACGACGCCGGCTTCTTCTTCTCCCCGGAGACGGTGGCCGACCTGCACAACGCCGACCGCTGGGGCGGCCGCAACGATATCCTGCTCAGCAGCTATCTGCACTTCCGTCATCTGCCCCAGCGCCTGCCGGAGTGGCTGGAGCGGGCGGCATGGCAGAGGAGCGAGTGGGAACTTACGATCATCAAGAAGTTCGAGCAGCAGACCTTTCTGCCGATGATCCTCGAGTGCGACAGCGACAGCCGCGAACTGCCGCAGGGCCTCTTCCGCGCCAAGTGGGAGATCCGCAAGCCCTTTGGCGAGGATATCTTCCCCGGCACCCTGCTCCTCTTGCGCCTCGGCTACCTGGAGATCACCGCCACAGGCGACATCGTTCGCACCGCCAAGTACCAGGGGGGCTGAGGAGGCTTGCCGGCAAGGCCCTTTTTCTGTATAACCGGGCGGCAGCATGGTGGCGGGGGACATTGCCGCCGCGCCTGCGGAGGTATGGGGGAAAGGGTAGCGGTGCAGAGATTATGGCGCCGAGCCATGGCGCAGGGGGCGGCGGCGTGGACAGCGCCGTGAAGGGATGTCAGCCCCAGGGCGGCGGTCGGCAGATCGTGGTCGGGCGCGGCGGTGGCAAAGCACGGGGAGGATGGGCACGGTGACGGAAGAAGCGAAGCAAGAACAAGGCGGCGGTCGCGGAACCCTGGTGGCGCAGATTGTCGCGGTGCTCTTCTTCCGCCTGCTGCTCAATACCGGCAGGCGTTTCGTCTATCCCTTCGCCCCGGCCCTCAGTCGCAGCTTCGCGGTGGAGCTGACCGCCATCACCTCGATCCTCGCCACCTGCCAGACCGTCTCCCTGCTCGGCCTGTTCAGCGGGCCGCTCGCCGACCGCTTCGGCTACCGCACCATGATGCGCGGCGGGCTGGGACTGCTCGCCGGCGGCATGCTGCTCTGCGCCATCGCCACCGGCTTCTGGTGGCTGGCCGTCGGCCTGGTGGTGGCCAGCCTTGGCAAGATCGTCTTCGACCCGGCCATCCAGGCCTTTATCGGCAAGCACGTGCCTTTCGAGCGTCGTGGCCGGGTCATCGGCCTGGTGGAGACCGCCTGGGCGGGCTCAACGCTGGTCGCCATCCCCGCCCTGGGGGTGGTCATCGAGCGCTTCGGCATGACCAGCGCCTTCTGGCTCCTCGCCCTGCTCGGCTTCGTCGGCTGGTTGCTGGTGGGGCGGGTCTTCGCCCGGGACGACGGCGGCGGGGAGGCAGGGCGGCGACCGGCGCTGTTCGCCGCCCTGCCGCGGCTGGTCGCTCACCGCCCGGCCCTCGGCATGCTCCTCTTCGGCTTTTTCGTCAGCCTCGCCAACGACGGGCTCTTCGTCGTCTACGGCGCCTGGTTCGAGCAGGCCTTCAACACCGGCGTCGCCACCCTCGGCTTCTCGGCCATGGCCATCGGCACTGCCGAGCTCCTCGGCGAGGCGGCCACTATCCTGCTCGTCGACCGCCTCGGGGCCAAGCGGGCCATGGTGCTCGGCCTCTGCCTGGCCATGGGCGCCTACCTGCTCCTGCCGCTCATCGGCCGCTCCCTGCCCCTGGCCATGGCCGGGCTCTTCCTGGTGTTTTTCTGCTTCGAGTTCACCATCGTCGCCAGCTTCGCGCTCAGCACCGAGCTGCTCCCCGAGGCGCGGGCGACGATGATGGCCGGCTTTTACGCCATAGCCGGGGTGGGGCGCATGGTCGGGGTGCTGCTTGGCGGAGGATTGTGGCAGATGGGCGGCATCGCCGCGGTGGCCGGCAGCGCCGCCGTGCTCACCGGCTGCGGCCTGCTCGCCCTGCTCTGGGGACTGCACCGCTGGCGGCGTCCGTCGCTATCGTGATAAGGCGCCTCAGCGCTGCTTGAAGTCCACCGAGATGATGCCGTAGCGGCGCATGATGCGCTGCAGGGCCTGGCGTTCCAGGCCGCAGTGCGCGGCGGCGCTGGTCACGTTGCCCTGGTGGCGGGCGAGGAGGTTGCTGAGGTACTCCTCGGAGAAGCGCCGCAGCACTTCTGCCTTGGCCTCGTTGTAGGAGAGGGCGTCGAGGTCGGTGAACAGCTCGTCCCCCGGCAGCGACGGCCCGGCGGCTGCGGCCGGCTCGAGATCCTCAGCCTCGATGCGCCCCCCGGCCGCCGACAGCACGAGCCGCTTGATGGTGTTCTCCAGTTCGCGGACGTTACCCGGCCAGGGGCGGCGGTAGAGAAGGCGCAAGGCCTCCGGGGCGATCTCCAGCTCCGGCCGCTCGTACTCCCGCTTGAACAGGGCGAGGAAGTGATGGACGAGGAGCGGTACGTCCTCGACCATCTCGCGCAGGTTGGGCATGACCACGCTGACCACGTTGAGGCGGTAGAAGAGGTCGGCGCGGAACTCGCCGTTCTTGATCTTTTCCTCGAGGTTCTGGTTGGTGGAGGCGACCACCCGCACGTCGACCTTGATGGTGCGGTTCTGCCCGAGGGGCTGGATCTCTTTTTCCTGCAGCACGCGCAGCAGCTTGGTCTGCACCTGCACCGGGATGTCGGCGATCTCGTCGAGGAGGATGGTCGAGCCATGGGCCTCGAGGAAGAGGCCCTTCTTGGCGTGGGCGGCCCCGGTAAAGGCGCCGCGGCTGTAACCGAAGAGCTCGCTCTCGAGAACGTTTTCGGGCAGCGCCGGGCAGTTGACGACTATCATGCGCTGCGCGCGGCGGTTGCTGAGGTCGTGCAGGGCCCGTGCCGCCAACTCCTTGCCGGTGCCGCTCTCGCCACGGATAAGCACGGTGGCGTCGGTGTCGGCGACCCGCGCCAGCAGGTCGAGCACCCGCTTCTGCGCCTTGCTCTGCCCGACGAAGCCGGCCGGCGGCGCCAGCCGTTCCAGTTTGTCCTTGAGGTTGCGGTTGGCGCGCAGCAGGGTGGTGCGCTCCAGGCAGTTGCGCACCACGCGGACGATATGGTCCTTGTCGAAGGGCTTCTGCAGGAAATCGTAGGCCCCGTCCTTGATGGCCTGCACGGCCATGTCGATGGTGCCGTAGCCGGTCATGACGATGACCGACATGGTGTGGTCGTAGGCCTGGATCCTCTGCAGCAGCTGCAGCCCGTCAAGGTCGGGCATCTTGATGTCGGTGATCACCGCGTCAGGCGAGCATTCGCCAAGCAGTTCCAGGGCCTTGAGGCCGGAGGGGGCGGTGACGACGAGGCAGCCGCACTTTTTTTCCAGGGTGAGGCGGAGCATGGCCAGCATGTCCGGCTCGTCGTCGACGATCATCACCAGTTTTTTGTCTTCCGCGGCGTGTGCGGTGAGTTCCGTCATGGGCGGTCCTTGCGAACGGGTTGAAAGCGGGGCACCCGGGGGGCAGTCAAAGGCGACTCGCACCATACCGCTCCTGCCCGCTTTCGGCAAGACTTCGCTGTACTTTCGCCGTGTTCGCCGTGCCGACTCGCGCCCGAGGGCTCTTCTGCCCGTTGTGCCGCCGCAGGCCGGTCCGGCAGAGCCTGGCCGAACCAGTCGCCCCTCTTTCCAGGTCGTGGTGGGGGCACCCGCCTCCTGCCGACCGCGCCGGCGGAAAGCGGCGCCAGCGACCCTTACCCCGCCGCCCTTCCGGCCGCTGTGGCGGCAGCGTTCCGGGCCAGGCTGCGAATGGTTTGCGGGAAGCGACCGCTTTTGAGTATATTCGGGAACTCCACGGAGTCATGCGGTCGAGCCGCGGGGGGAGGGTGGACAGGCCATGGTCAGCAGCAAGGATACGTATTATTCCAGGAATGTCGGCGGTGTGGCCGCGGTGGAATTTTTCTGGGGCCTCGGCTTTCCGGTGGTCATGGAGTCGACCTTTCTGCAACTTTTTCTCAGCAGTCTCGGCGCGTCGAGCCTGGCCATAGGCATCGTCCCCTCGCTGTTCATCATGGGCATTTCGGTGGCGCCGCTCTTCGCCACCTATATCAGCTGTCGCTATCAGCGAAAAAAGCACCTGGTGACCGTCCTCCATATCCTCTCCGGCCTGGCCGTGCTTCTCTTTGGCCTGCTGCTCCACGCGGTAGGCGACCCGCAGCTGGTCCTGCCGCTGTTTTTCGCCTCCTATCTCCTCTTCTCCCTCTGCCTCGGCCTGGCCATCCCGGTATGGCTCGACTATGTGACGCGCATCCTCAGCGAGCGGCGCATCGTGCCGGGTTTTGGCTATATGATGCTCGCCCAGAACGTCGGCAAGATCGTCTCCAGCTTCTTCATTCTCGAGGTGGTCGAGACCTTTGCCTTTTCCCTCAAGTCCTCGGCCTGGGTGTTCATGGCCACCGGCGGGGTGTTCATCCTTGGCTCGCTGTTCTTCTACGCCACCAGGGAATTCGACGAGGGGCCGGCGACAGCCGCCGCCCGGCCGCCCTTTTTCACCCATCTGCGGGGTATGTTCTCCACCGTGGTCGCCAACCGCCCCTTTCTCGTCTACCTCGCCGGCGACCTCGACAACGTCGTCATCCTCACCGCCCTGTCGTTCTACGCCAACTACGCCACCGGCTATTTCGCCGTCCCGGCGCATCTCGCCGCAGGGGCCTTCATCGCCTTCATCTATGCCGGCTCGATCACCGTCAATATCCTCCTCGGCACCATGAACCTGCTGTCGTTGAAGGCAAAACTCTATCTCTCCAAGGGCATCACCCTGGCCGTGCTGCTCCTTTTGACCTTTTTTCCGGGCTACGCCAGCTTCTTCGTCATAAGCTATCTGCTCGGCTTCGGGCGGGCCATCCGCAACATGGTCTATCCTCCCTCGGTGAAGATCTTCGCCGGTCCGGGCGATGCCACCGCCTACTACTCGCTGGCTTCGCTGCTGACCCTGCCGGTGGGGGTCGGCTTGCCCCTCGCCTTCGGGCAGGCCTTGGACCTTCTCGCCAACCGCGGCGCCGACGCCTATCGCCTGCTTTTTGGCCTCGCCATGCTCTTCGTTCTCGCCACCCTTTATTTTACGGTGAAGACCGACTTCAGCCGGGCGCAGGGAGTGGAGGCGCGCTAAGGGTTCGCGTGTCCGGCCTTGCGCCCGGTGTTTGCGACAGGCCTGAAGCTTCAGATGGTGCGGGGCAAGGTCCGGCCGTTGCCTCAGGTGGTCGAAAGGATGCAGCTCCTCGGTTTCATCCGCCAGCGACTCGTCGCAGGGGCTGAGTCGATGACCGTCGCTTCTGCCGCTTGCTGCAGCAACCGGACGGCATGTCGTGCGACACTTGTGTGGCGTCGTCATGGCATGGGCTGCACAGGGGAGAGTCGCCGCTCTCGTAACAGTTTCATATGAAACGGAATTCTCTCTGATACTGTCTCGCTCGCGCGCTTGTTTGTGCGGCACAAAAATTGCAATAATTTTCCGGAGGTCACCCATGGCCACCACCCCCGGAACCGTCGTCCCGGGGGGAGAGAAGGGGAAGGCGAACATGAAAAAACTCTTCACCACCGTCATCGCCGCCAGCTGCTGGCTGCTGGTCTTCGGCGTCGGCGACGCCGCCGCGCTGCAGACCCATGGCGGCAGCGAAGGCGTCGTCGTGCATCAGCTGGCCCATGTGCAGTATCTCGGCGCCCTGTGGTACCTCATCTGGGATATCCGTCGCAGCGGCTTCAACGGCCGTGGCTGGCTGCTCCTGCAGTGGTTCTGTCGGCTGATGATCGCCTGGAACGCCATTGCCCTGATCGGCCACTTCGCCCAGATGGCCTTGCCGCAGGATGCCATCGTCACCGGCAACGGGTATCTCTCCTCCCGGCTGGCCGAGCCGCTGACCATGGGACGGCTGCTCTATTTCCTCACCGCCCTCGACCATGTGCTGATCACCCCGGCCCTGTTCTTCCTCTTCCTGGCCATGCGTCATTTTTACCGTTCCCAGGAAGTCGCCGCAAAGGGAGGGCGATGATGCTCAGCCTCTCCCTGCTGCCGGCAATCCTTCTCGATATCGTCGGTTCCTCGGCCAACATCGTCCTCTCTTTTCTCGCCCTGCGCTACGCACGGCTGCTCTCGCGCCGCCAGCCGAACAACTTCGTCTGGGGCTATCTCTTCTACGTCACCTTCGCCATCTCCCTCTTCACCATCTCCCGCGCCGTCGGCCACCTCGTCAAGCAGTTCCTGCTCATCGGCGGCGGCAGCCATATCTGGCACATGCTGTCCCCCTATTCGGGGGGCTTCAATACCCTGTTCATGATCTCGGTGGCGGCAGTGATGATTTTTTACCATAAAGGCGTCCAGGCCTATCAGGCTCTGGAACAGGAGGCCGGCAAGCTCAAGGAGGCCAACAGCGAGCTGG
This sequence comes from Desulforhopalus sp., assembly GCA_024710585.1. GTDB lineage: Bacteria > Desulfobacterota > Desulfobulbia > Desulfobulbales > Desulfocapsaceae > Desulforhopalus_A. Next base: position 16,943 of record JANJUM010000102.1, on the reverse strand, counting down.
CGGCGGTCGCCGACCAGCTGCTCGACCTCAATCAGACCCTGGAAGAGAAGGTCGAGGCGCGCACCGAGGAGCTGTCGCGTTCGGAGCGCAAGTTCCGCCATCTCTTTACCGCTTCCAAGGATATGGTGCTGTTCTGCCAGGCCGACGGGAATCTGCTGGACATGAATGACTCCGGCCTGGAGATGCTCGGCTACCGTCGCGAGGACGCCAGCCGTCTCGACCTCGGCCGTCTCTTTGCCGAACCGGGGATGCTCGAGACCTACCGCCTGCTCCTCCATCGTGATGGCTACATCAAGGACCTCAACGTGGAGATGGCCCGCAGGGACGGCACTCCGGTCTCGGTGCTGCTCTCCGCCACGAGGCTGCTCGATGAGAACGGGGCGATGTCCGGATCGGAGATCATCGCCAAGGATCTCACCAAGGTCAAGCTCATGCTCGAGCAGCTCGCCTCCAGCGAGAAGATGGCCTCGGTGGGGCAGATGGCCGCCGGCGTGGCCCACGAGATCAACACCCCGCTCGGGGTCATCCTCGGCTATGCGCAGCTGCTCATGGACGATCTGCCGGAAGGGAGCGAGCAGTACGAGGGCTTGCGGGTCATCGAGCGTCAGACCAAGGCCAGCCGCAAGATCGTCGCCGACCTGCTCAAGTTCTCCCGCCAGTCCGGTTCGACCCGCGAGGAGCTGGACATCAACGACATCCTCGCCGATGTGGTGTCGGTCACCGAACATACCCTCGGTCTCAGCCGTATCGTCACCCGCTTCGAACCCGGTATGGGCCTGCCGACGGTCATCGGCGATGCCGAGAAGCTCCGCCAGGTGTTTGTCAATCTCGTCAACAATGCTCACCACGCCATGCAGGACAAGGGTGGCGAGCTGCATCTGCACAGCAGCTACGATGCCAAGACGGGCAGGATCCGCGTCACCGTACGCGATACCGGCTGCGGCATCGCCGAAAAGAATCAGGCGCGCATCTTCGACCCCTTCTTCACCACCAAGCCGGTGGGGCAGGGCACCGGGCTCGGCCTGTCGGTGACCTACGGCATTGTCCACGAGCACGGCGGCACCATCGAGGTGGAGAGCCCGGTGCAGGACGAGGGTGGTGCCACCCGGCCTGGGACCCGTTTCACCATCGATCTGCCGATCGCCCCAGGGCAGGAGGCAGGCGCCATCGCCTCGCAGCAGCCCGCCGCGGTTTGAAGGCGATGACTCACGCACACCACAAAAAGGAGCTACATATGGCAGAGATACTGGTATTGGACGACGTCCTCGACGCAACCGTCCTGGTCGGCAAGATCCTCGCCAAGAAGGGGCACACGGTGCACACCTTCACCGAGGAAGAGGAGGCCTTGAGCTATGCCGAGACCAACAGGGTCGATCTCGCCATCCTCGATATCAAGCTCAAGAAGATGAGCGGCATCGAGGTGCTGGCCGAGTTGAAGAAAAAGAATCAGGCGATGCAGGCGATCATGCTCACCGGTTACCCGACGGTGGAGACGGCGCGCGAGGCGATCAATCTCGGCGCCAACGAATACTGCGTCAAGCCCATTGATCGTCAGGAACTCGAGGAGAAGGTCGACAAGGTGTTGCGGAGCCGGCCCGCTCAGGACCAGGCGGCCGGGTAGGCGGGAGAGGCCTTCCCGTGATTCGTCGTCCTTTCGTTCCGGCTCGCCGCGAGGTCTGCGGTCTGCCTCCGGTAAAAGCCCGGCCAGGACCGGCCGCCGCTGGCGGAGCGGGGCTGTCGATCGCTGCGGCCAGGGGGCCGAGTGTCATGCCGGCCGCAGCCCTTCGCCAACAACAAGAGGCTCGCCAGGGCGTGACGGCGGTCGCCCGCAGAGCACATGGGGGATGCAGGTGAACAGTGCAACGCAACATCGCGATCGTCGCTACTTGCTGGTCTTCCAGCAGGTCACCAAGATGATCGCCATGGCCCACGAGCCGCGCCAGGTCATGGAGACCATCGTCCTGGCCCTGCCGGAGCTGCTCGGCAGCGACGCCTGCACCATCAGGCTGGTCAGCGACGACGGCGACAGCTTCGTGCTCGGCGCGGCGTCGGGGGTGTCGGCGGAATATCTTTCCCGCCACGGCGTCGACTCGGCGGAGACCATGAGCATGGTCTCCGCCGGGCAACCGGTGGCCATGGAGGATGTCGCCGCCAGCCCGCACCGCCCCTTCCGCGAGGCGGCCCGGCGCGAGGGCATCGTCTCGGTGCTGACCCTGCCCATCTCCTACCAGGGCCGGGTCATCGGCATCATGCGCCTCTTGTCGCGAAGCAGGCGCGTCTTTGGCGGCGAGGAGATCGATTTCGTCCTCGCCCTGGCGGAGCAGGTGGGCATCGCCCTCTCCAATGCGGCCATGTTCGGCCAGCTCGAGCAGCAGGTCAACTTCCTCCGCGAGGTGCAGGCCATCTCCAAGATGGTCAACTCGACGCTCGATCTCGATTCGGTGCTGCAGACCATCGTCGCCATGCTGCCGCGCAGCCTGCGCGCCCAGGGCTGCACCATCAGGCTGCTCAAGCCGCACAGTCACCGCCTCGAGCTGGCCGCCTCCTTCGGGCTGTCGCGGCAATACCTCGAACGCGGCGAGGTCGAGGAAGAGGAGAACACCATCAGGGCCCTGCGCGGCGAGCCGGTGGCCATCGTCAACGTCGCCAGCGACGACCGCGTCCTCTACCACGAGCATATGCGCCGCGAGGGCATCCACTCGCTGTTGGCGGTGCCGATCAAGGTGGACGGCGAGATCCTCGGCGTCATCAGGATCCTCGCCACCGAAAAGCGGGTCTTCTCTCAGGCCGAGATCAACTTCGCCAGGGCGGTGGCCGAGGTCGGCGGGGCGGCGATCAAGAACGCCGCCACCTACCGCAAGATCACCCTGCTCTTCAACCAGATCGAGGAGCACGAGCAGTTCCTCGGCAACATCATCGACTGCATCCGTCCGCAACTGCTGGTCATCGACAAGAAGGGCCATGTGGTCATGGCCAACCGCGCCTTCATTGAGGCCAGCGGCAAGAGGGAGCACGAGATCCTCGGCATGGCCTACGGCCAGGTGTGCCGACCCGAGGATGGCGAACACGGCTGCCCTGTGCCGCGGGTGCTCGCCACCGGCGAGATGGTCAGCGTCATCCAGTCCCAGCTGGAGGCCGACGGCCGGCACTGGTACGAGCGCTCGGCGACGCCGATGCGCAACCATGCCGGCGAGGTGGAGTACGTCATCGAAGTCATCCGCGACCTCACCGCGCAGCGGCGCCTCGAGGAGGAGCAGGCCGAGCGCCACAAGCTGCAGGGGGTCATCGAGATGGCCGGCACCGTCGCCCATGAGATCAACACGCCGCTTTTTGCCGCCCTGGGCACGGCGCAGCTGCTCGAGTCTGACTTCGAGGAGGGGGAACTGGGCGACGACCTGCGCACCATCATCCGCAACCTGCAGGCCATCGGCGACCTGACCCGCAAGATGGCGACGATGACCGGCTACCGCGGCAAGGACTATGTCGGCGAGACGCGTATCGTTGATCTCGGCTGAACGGACGGGCTATTTCGCCGAGGGCTGACGGTCGCCCTCATCGGCCGGGGGCGGGCTGGCGGTGCGCCGCCCGGCGTAGACGATACCGAAGAGGAGCAGCGCCGAGCCGGCGATGGTCAGCGGCTTGGGCACCTCGGCGAAGATGAGCAGGGCGAGCAGGGTGGCGCCGATGGGCTCGGCGATGACCGCCAGCGAAACCGAGGCCGCCGAGAGATAGCCGAGCGCCCAGTTGTAGGAGGAGTGGCCGAGCAGCTGGGGAAAGAGGGCCATGAGGACCATCACCCCGTAGGCGGTGGGCCCGTAACCGAAGAGGCTGTGGCCGCTGGCCAGCGCCATGACGACGAGGAAGACGGCGGCGCTTGAGTAGACCAGGGCGATATAGCTGAGCAGCGACATGGAGAAGCGCAGCCGTCGCCCGAGGATGAGGTAGGCCGAGGCGGCGATGGCGCCGAGCAGGGCCAGGCCGTTGCCGAGCAGGGGGTTGGGCTGGTCGGAGAACTGGGTCAGGCTGAATTGCGGGCGGCCATTCACCAGGGCGACGACCTCGGCGAGGGCGATGAGCACACTGCCGAGCATGGCCAGGAAGATGCCGATCTGCAGCGGCCGCGACAGGTGCTCCTTGAGGAGAAAGGGCGCCGCCAGCCCCACCCAGAGCGGCGAGGTGGTCACCAGCACGGTGGAACTGGCCACCGAGGTGTAGGCCAGCGAGCTGATCCAGCTGGCGAAGTGCAGGGAGAGCATGAATCCCGACATCGCCGCCAGGCCCCAGGCGGAGAGAGGGAGGCGGCGCAGCTCCTCGCGCCGCCGGGCGAGCGCCAGCGGCAGCAGCACCGCCGCGGCAAGGGTCAGCCGCCAGGCGGCGATGACCAGGGAAGGCATGTCCTCCCCCTGGGCGAAGCGCACCAGGATGGAGCCCGAGGAGATGCCGAGCACGCCGAAAAACAGCACCAGGACGGGGGGAAAGCGCGGGGTATCGTCTTTTTTCATGGCACGTCCAACCAGCCGTTGCTGGCCGCCTGAGCAAAAAAAATCCCCTGAAGTGGAGTTTTCACTCTCCACTCCAGGGGATTTTTTGTACATGGTGGAGCTGAGGGGGATCGAACCCCTGGCCTACGCATTGCGAACGCGTCGCTCTCCCAGCTGAGCTACAGCCCCTTCCTGGCAATCGTTGACGACCGTCGGCGCCTGGGCCCCTCGGTCGAGAGCTGAAACTAGCCTGTGATGGCCTTTATGGCAAGGATTTTTTTGCCGTGGCGGACCACGCCGCCGCGCCGGGGAAATGGTTGTCTTTTCCCGGCACGGCGTAACCTGAAAAAGATTGTGGAGTCGAGAATCTCTCTTGTCTTTCCCTATCCCTTCGGAACCGGAGATGTCAACCTGGAAACCCATAAATATCTGTGTTTTTTGTGGATCGAGCAAGGGCCGTCGCCTCGAGTACGGCGCAGCCGCCGTGGCCCTTGGCAAACTGCTGGCGAGGCGGGGCATCGGCCTGGTCTATGGCGGCGGCAATGTCGGTCTGATGGGCCTCGTTGCCGATGCCTGTCTCGCTGACGGCGGCAGTGTCACCGGCATCATCCCCGAGGCGCTGATGGTCAAGGAGGTCGGCCACCTTTCCCTGACGCGCATCGAGGTCGTCGACTCCATGCATACCCGCAAGCGGCGCATGGCCGAGCTCTCCGACGGCTTCATCGCCCTGCCGGGCGGCTTCGGCACCTTCGAGGAGTTGTTCGAGGTGCTCACCTGGGCGCAGCTCGGCTTTCATGCCAAGCCCATCGGGCTGGTCAACGTCGGCGACTATTTCGCGCCGCTGATCGCCATGTGCGACCGGGCGGTGGAGGAGGGCTTCATGCGCCTCGATCACCGCCGTCTGCTCCAGGACGGCGCCGAACCGCAGGCGGTGTTCGACGCCATGGCCGAACACCGTCCGGTGCTGGTCGAGAAGTGGATCAAGGAGCTCAAGGAGCTGTAGCCGGTTTGTGTCGCCGAGAGCCTTGCGGGAAGTGAGGAGCATCTCCGCAAGGCCCGGTCGAGCGATGATCGCGCGCTCTTGTCGCCGTCAGCCAGGCGCGATGTAGTGGCTGCCGCACGACCGGCCTCCCATGGTGACAACTCTCGCCACGGCAAGCCTGGTGCCGCTCAAACTTTTGACAAGGGTGAAGCCTTGCTGGGGGAAAGGGCGGAGGGCTCCCCGGGGCGGCCAGCCGGCGCCCCGGGTGTCTCCGCTACAGAAGGATCAGGCCTTGCGCACCGCGACGAAATACTCCTGATAGGCGATGGCGCCACCGGCAGGATCCCAGTTGGTGAGCGCGCCGCGCATGAAGTCCTGGTCGGCGATGCCCTTGCCGAAGGCGCGGCTCTCCACCGGCAGGCGGTGGCCGAAGCCGTGGATGAGGAACACCGCCTCGGGATGGATGAACTCGGTGACCTTGGCCACCGTCGTCTGCTCGAGATCCCCCTGGGAGACCACCACCGTGTCACCGTTGGCGATGCCCAGCTTGGCGGCGGCCTTGGCGTTGATCCACAAGGGGTTGATCGGCGCCTGCTCGAAGAGCAGGGGGTTGTTGACGGTATGGCCCTGGGTGTGCAGGGCGCAGCGCCCGAAGGTGAGGCGGAAGGTGCCCTCTGGCGGGGTCTGCGGCGGTTCGTAGACCTTCAGCGAGGGCAGGCCGGCCTTGGTCAGCTTGGGCGAGATGATCTCGATCTTACCGCTCCCCGTCTTGAACTTGAGGTTGTTGATATCCTTGTAGATCGGTTTGTCGCTGAGGTTGACCATGCCGCTCTTGTCGAACTCCTCCATGCCGACGCCGGTGCCTTCCAGCTGGAAGCGCCAGATGTCCTCGACGCGGTCGAACACGAGCTCCGGCAGGCCGAGGCGCTTGGCCAGGCCGCCGACGATCTCCCAGTCGGCCCTGGTGTCGTAGCGCGGCTCGATGGCGCGGTGGCGTACGAAGAACTGGGGCTTCAGGGCGTTCTTGGTGGCGATGATGCTCTCCCGCTCGAGATAGGGGGACAGCGGCAGGACCACGTCGGAGAACCAGGCGGTGTCGCTCCAGCTGAAGGTCACCGCCACCAGCAGGTCGAGGTTGCTGAAGATCTGCTTGAGCCGCTCGGGATCGGGGAAGCCCATCAGCGGATCGTGGCGGTAGGCGATGTAGGCCTTGACCGGATAGGGGTCGTTGCTCTCCATGGCCTCGTACATGAGGTGGGCGAGGCCCGGGCCTTCCTCGAAGTGGGTATAGCGCCAGCCGAGGCCGTCGGCGCGCTTGTCGGCCGGTTTCGGGTAGAGGTCGACGAAGGCCTTGAGGTCATTGCGGCCGACGTCGGCCGGCTTGCTGACGAAGGGCATGCCGCCTTTGGCGCCGAAGGAGCCGAGCAGGGCGTTGATGATATAGGCGGTGCGGCAGACGTAGAAAGAGTCGCGATAGCGCGCCGCCATCCAGCCGGGATGCCAGATCACCGCGCCCTTGGCGGCGGCGAGCTCGCGGGCGAACTGGCGCAGCTCGCTGGGGTCCACGCCGGTCTCGCCCTCGGCCCACTCCGGGCTGTAGGGCTCGATGAACTGCTCCAGCTCGCGCAGCCCCTCGATATAGCGGGCGGCGTACTTCTCGTCGTAGAGGCGCTTCTTGAGCAGCTCGTGGATCACCGCCAGGTTGAAGGCGTAGTCGGAGCCGGGGCGCACCTGGAAGTAGCGGGTGGCCTTGGAGGCGGTGACGGTGGCGCGGATGTCGATGACCGTCAGCTTGCAGCCGTTTTCCATGGCGTCCATGAGGTTGTTGACCTCCTGGACGTTGATCGCCTCGAAGATGTTGCGCAGCTGCAGCACCACGTGCTTGGCGTTCTTGAGGTCGTAGGCGTAGCCTTTGCGGCCCATGCCGGTCACCGACATGGAGGCGTGCTGGACGTTGCGGGCGCAGGAGGAGTCGTGGTTGCAGTAGTTGGGGCTGCCGAGGCCGCGCAGCAGGGCGCGGTGCATGTCGCGGAAGGGGCCGCCGCGGTCGGTGAGGGAGATGGCCCTGGCGCCGTGCTGATCCTTGATCGCCTTGAGCTTGTCGGCGACATAGTCGAAGGCTTCGTCCCAGCTGACCGTGCGCCACTTGCCCTCGCCACGGGCGCCGCAGCGGATCATCGGCGCCTGGGGCCGCTCATGGTCGGTGATCAGGGCGTTGCCGGCGGCGCCGCGCGGGCACACCGCCCCTTTCATCGCCGGGACATGGGGGTTGCCCTGGAGAAAGGTCACCTGGCCGTCTTCGACGGTTACCTTGATCGGACACCTGACGGTACACATTCCGCAGACACTGTAAACTGATTTGGCAGTCATCGATGTTCTCCTCTCTAAGAGCTCTGCCGGCAGCCTAGCGCTGCCGCTTGTTGGTGGTTTGCTGTCGTGGCGGCTGCTTTTCGAGGACCGTCAAACGGTCGGAAAAAAGCTTGGCGCAATTGGCGCAGTAGTGGTGATGCTCCTTGACCTGGGGATGGGGGGCGGTACGCCTCTCCATCAGCTGGATCTGTCTCTCCGTGGCGTAATACTTGCCACAGCCCTGACAGCGCAGCAGCTCGTGGCGCCCGAAAACCTCGCCACGGATGCTGACGGTGCGGGTGCCCCCGTCTTCCTGGATGGTGATGGCATGGGTCGGGCAGATGTTGGCGCAGGTGCCGCAGCCGATGCAGCGCTCGGGATCGGCGATCACCATCTGCAGTCCGTCCTGTTTCTCCATGCGCAGCGCTTCCTTGCCGATGACCTCCTTGCAGACGCGGATACACAGGCGGCAGCGGATGCAGCCATCGGGGGCGGGGGGCAATTCGATGCCCTCCTTGGCGGCGATGTGGCGGATGCGCTCCGAGGTCGGTGCCAGGGCGATGAGCTTGTTCAGGGCCCTGCTCCGCGCCTGGTGCACTTCCTCGCCGCTGGTGAAGACGCGCATGCCCTCCTTGACCCGCAGCAGGCAGCTGAGCATGATGGTTTTCTCCCCGGTGAGCTTTTCCACCGCCACGGCGCACACCTTGCACGAGCCGGCAGGCTTGAGTGCCGGGTGGTGGCAGAGGGTGGGGATGTCGATGCCGGCGGCCCTCGCCACCTGCAGCACGGTGCTGTCCGGTTCGGCCTGGACCTCGCGGTCGTTCAGGTAAAAGGTGATCATGACCTGTCCTCAGTCGTTGGGCGCATCATGCAGCGCCTCGATATAGGTTTGCAGATGGTCGAGCTCGCGGCGCAGCAGGCCGTTGTCGAGTTTGAGCATCTTGACGAAGGAGAGCACTGCCGGGCCCTGCTCGGTTACGAGAAGCAGATAGTCGCAATTCGTCGCGCCCATCAGCTCGACGACTTTCGACAGCCGTTCCGCCCCGCTGGCCTGGGGGGTACCGCTCGTCAAGGCCCGGGTCACTTCGCTGCGCCAGCCCTGTTCCAGGGTTGGCGCCGTCGCCAGGGTGCGCAGCAGATCGGCGGCAGTGACCAGTCCATGGCAGCGGTCGTCGTCGATAACCAGAGCGGTGTCTGTGTCGGCGGCGGTCATCATCATGGCCGTCTCCGCCAGGCTGGTGCTGGAGGTGACCCGCACTGCCGGGACGGTGATATGCTCGAGGGCTGAGGCGACGAACATGGCCTGCGCTATTCGAGGATCTCCAGACAGTCCTGGGGTAGCCGGAAGGTGCCCTTGTCTTCGAGGCTGACCTCGATGAGGGAGTCCGGGTCGTTGATCTGCGTGTCCGGGTCGGTGACCATGCCGCGACTGCCGACGAGACTGTCCATGTACGATTCCCAGCTTTCATCGCTGCTGCGGCCCTTGACCCGTATCAGTTGCCCTCTGTGAAATACCATGATTTCCTCCCTCCTTGAGTCTCAGCCGGTGACCATCACCGTGTCGGGGCGATGGTGCCCCTTGCTGCGGGCGCAGGCGTCGCAGAGCTGTCCGGCCGGATCGATCTTGGCCGCCAGCTTGCCCAGCCGACCGCGGATGTAGGCGAGATAACGCTCGGTGCCGATTACCGTGCCGCAGGAACTGCAGGCGATGAGCGGCTGACGGTTGAGCACCGTACCGCACAGCGAGAGGATGCGCTCGTTGCCACGGTCCTCGATGCGCATGGCCCCGGTCGGGCAGTTGGCGGCGCAGGCGCCGCAGCTGATGCAGCGCTGCTCGGTGCGACGGAAATCGCTCTCCTCGGGGTGGTCGAAGGAGAGGTAGCCGAGGGCCAGGGCATCGACGCCCATCTTTTCCTTGCAGATGGTGACGCATTTGCCGCAGCGCCGGCAGATGTCGCAGCGCAGGCAGCGGCGTGCCTCCTCGCGGGTCTGGTTTTCCGTATAGCCCAGTTCCACCTGCTGGAAGGTGGTGCGGCGGCGGTCGATGCCGAGCAGGGGCATCTCCGGGCGCTTCAGGGCCATCTTGGTGTTGGCGGGGACGTCGAAGCAGGCCACCCGCTGCTGCCGCACCGGCACCGGCGGCAGTTTCGGCTGCGGGATGGCGCCGAGGTAGCGGTCGATGGCCATGGCGGCGCGCTTGCCGCCGCCGATGGCCTCGATGACCGTCGCCGGGCCGGTGACCGCGTCGCCGGCGGCGAAGATGCCGGGGACGCTGGTCTCCATGGTGATGGTGTTGACGCGGATGGTGTCGCGATGGGTCCAGGCCAGCTCGGGAATCTTGTCGAACCACTGGCGCTCGATGCGCTGGCCGATGGCGCTGATGATGGCGTCGGCGGGGATCTCGTAGTCGCTGCCCTCGATCGGCTTGGGCGACTGGCGGTTCGAGCCCGGCACGGTGACCAGCTTGGCCTTGAGGCAGCGCAGGCCCCTGACCCGGCCCTCCTCGCCGACCACTGCCATGGGCACGGTGAGCAGCTCAAAGTGGATGCCCTCTTCCTCGGCCTGCTCGACCTCCTCGTGGTCGGCCGGCATCTCGCGGCGGGTGCGGCGATAGGCGATGGTCACCTGCTGGCTGCCGAGGCGCAGGCAGGTGCGCGCGGCGTCGATGGCGACATTGCCGCCGCCGATGACCACCACGTGCTTGCCGGGGCAGCGCCGTTCGCCGAGGGCGACGCGCTGCAGGAAGTCGACGGCGCCATGGACCTGGGGAAAGTCGTTCTCGCCCTCGATGCCCAGGGTATAGGAAGCATGGGCGCCGATGGCGAAGAAGAAGGCCTCGAAGCCTTCGGCGCGCAGGGAGTCGAGGTCGACGTCCTTGCCGAAACGGGTGTTGTAGCGGAACTCGACGCCCAGTTCCTCGATCTTGGCGACTTCGCGGTCGATGATGTCGGAGGGCAGGCGGTAGCGGGGGATGCCGACGAGGATCATGCCGCCGGCGCGGGGCAGGGCCTCGATGACCCGCACCGTATGGCCGTGCTGGGCCAGGTAGTAGGCGGCGCTGAGCCCGCCGGGGCCGGCGCCGATGACGCACACCCTGCGGCCGCTGGCCGGGGCCTGCGGCGGGTTTTCGTAGCAACCCCAGGACATGGCCCGCTCGGAGGCGAAGGCCTTGAGAAACTTGATCGACACCGGGGTGTCGAGGCGCTTGCGCACGCACATCAGCTCGCAGGGGCGGGTGCACACCAGGCCGCATACCCAGGGCAGGGGATTGTCGCGGCGGATGACCTCGATGGCCTCGTCGTCATGACCGAGGGCGATGAGCGAGACATAGGTGGGCACGTCGATGCCGGCCGGGCAGGCCATCTGGCAGGGGGCGGGGGTGAGGTGGTCGCACACCGAAGCGGCGCAGTTGCGATGCTCGACATGGCTGCGGAAGACCTCGGCATGTTCGGCCAGCCGCTCGCGGAGCCATGCCCCGGCCGCCATGCCGCCGCTGTCGCCAGCGAAGCCGGCCAGTTCGTCGGCCCGCGCGGCAATGCTCGGCAGGTGATCGCCGCCGGCCCGCGAGGTGACGATATCCTCGATGAGGGTGGCGATCTCCTCCACCAGCCTGCGGCTGCGGGGGTGGACGATGCGATGGGTGCTGGGAAAGGCTTTCAACTCCAGCAAGGTCTGGTGGACCGGGCAGGTATTTTCGCTCATTGCAGGCTCTCGTGGCGAACGGAAGTGGCGAGGGTGGACGTGTTCGGCCCCAGGCCCCGCCGGAATAACTGACCATGGTTCCCGCGCCGGGCGAAGGGCGGGAACCTTAACACCGCTACCGACGTTCTAGAAGGAGCTGTGCTCGAAGGAGGTCACCGCTTCGGCATGGCGCTGGCGCTTCTTTTCGGTCATGGTCTGGCCCTCGCCGAATTCCAGGCACTGGGTGGTGCAGGCGGTGACGCAGGCCGGCTTCAGGCCCTGGTCGAGGCGGTCCTTGCAGTAATCGCATTTGACCACCTTGCCGATTTCCGCATTCCACTGCGGCGCCCCCCAGGGGCAGGCGGCGATACAGGTCTTGCAGCCGACGCAGAGGTCGTGGTCGACGAAGACGATGCCGTCCGAGGAGCGCTGCTGCATGGCGCCGGTGGGGCAGGCGGCGACGCACCACGGGTTCTCGCAGTGGAAGCAGAGCATGAAGATGAACGAGGTGCGCGGCAGGCCACCGATCATCTTCGGGCCGACCTCGACGATCTGGCACAGCCGGGGACCCGGCGGCAGGCTCTTATTGGACTTGCACTGCACTTCGCAGGCATGGCAACCGATGCATTTGCGGGTATCCTGGGCGAGATGGTACCGGCTCATGAAAATTCTCCTTTTGGGCAAGAGTTCGAAAGTACGGGGGATGAGCCTCTATGGGGCTCGGAATTTCGTTTAGCAAGATATATACCATGCAAATGAGCCGCAGCGATGGCCAGGTTGCCGGTGCAGGCGACAAAAACGGCCCGCGCGGCGCGATGGCGGTGTGCTCCAGCGGGGGTGCGGCGAGGTTTCGCAACCGGGGTGTTTCGCCTGCAATAATTATTTTGCATGGTCAGAGACTTGGAAATACTGATGAAAAGCGTATAGTCGGCGCGGTGCCATCAAGTTGATGCAGCCATCAGTCGCCGAGTTCGGCCATATAGGCGTCGAGGGTCCCTTCCAGGGCCAGCTTGTGCTTGGCCTCTTCCTGGCAGAGGATTTTGAAGATGCTGCGCGCCTCGTCGCCTTCGGCCTTGGCGAGCAGCAGGTTATAGAGGGCCAGGGCCTTTTCCTCGCGCTGGGCGGCGAGGAGGAGGATGTCGCGGTAGGGCATCCCCGGGGTGTAGCTGAGGTCCGCCACAAAATTGCTGCGCTTGATGTCGGTGATCCAGACGAAGTTGTACTTCTCGATGGCTCGTTCCCCCCCACCTTTCTTGAGGTCCTCGAGCAGGCGGCGGTGCTTGTCCTCCTCGGCGGCAAACTGGAAGAAGAGCTCTTTTCTTTCCGACTGGGCCTCGCTGGTGCCGATACCGCGGTAGAATTCGGCGGCCTCCACTTCCTGGGCGATGGCGAACTCGATGATGGCGTTGAAATCGGTGAAATCCATGGCGGTCCTCGCACTGCTGACGTAAGGGGGGATGGTAAGGGTTGGTATGGTCAAAAATGTCTAGCAAATCGAGTGCCAGATGGCAGGGTCATCGCCTCCACGGGAGAGGGCTGGCGGCGGCAAAGAGGTGGCATGGCACCACAACGTAGCCCTCACACAGGCATGGAGAGCCTTTTTTGACATGCCATCGGGCAATCTGCTAGAATTGCCCCCAGCAGCAGAAACTGCCCCCGGCGGCGAGAGTGCAGGGGGTGCGGCGCGGACGCGGAGGAAGGGGATGAGAGCCTGTCTTGGCAGGGTGCTGGTGGTGGTCATGCTGTTCCTCAACGTTCCGCTCGTCAGCGCCGAGGAAGGCGCCGAGGAGGCGAGGATTCTCGTCCTCATGTCCTACGACGCCGAGGACACCTGGTCGCAGAAGATGCTGCGGGGTCTGGCCGCGGCCCTCGACGGGGTGCCTCACTTCCGCCACGTCGAATTCCTCGACAGCCGCCACTATCATGGCGAGGAGTATTTCATCCTGCAGCACCATCTCCTCGAAAAGAAATACACCACCTACCCGCCGAGCCTTCTCGTCGCCGGCGACGATGCCGCCTTCACCTTTCTCCTGGAGCACCGAAGCCATCTCGACGAGCGTCTGCCACTGGTATTCTGCGGTGTCAATAACTTCACCGCCGAGCGTCTCGCCGGGCAGGAGCGGGTCACCGGGGTCAACGAGGCTGTGGATATCCCCGGCACGGTCAACCTCGGCTTGCGGCTCTTTCCCGAGGTGAAACGCCTGGTGGTCGTTGCCTCGGCGTCCGGGGTGGGGCGCATCAACCTGGCGACCTTGCGTGCCAGCGTCGGCAACTTTACCCGGCCGGTGGTCGTTAGCGAGTTGCTCGATCTGCAGCGGTCCGATATCCAGCAACTCGCCGGCCTCTCCCGCGACACCATGCTGCTGCGCCTCGACAACCTGCGCGAGGACGATGGCTCGGCCATCCCTCTCGAGGAGAGCATGCGGCTTTTGACGAGCATCGTGCCGGTGCCGGTGCTCACCTGCTGGGACTTCGATATCGGCCATGGCGCCCTCGGCGGGCGGGTGGTGAGCAGCGAGGCCCAGGGGAGGGCGGCCGGCAGGCTGGCACGGCGCATCCTGCAAGGTGTCGACCCGGCCCATCTGCCGGTGGAAATGGACAGCCCCAACGAGGTCTTCGTCGACTTCCAGCAGCTGCGCCGCTTCCATGTCGACGAAGCGCTGATCCCCGCAGATGCTACAGTGGTCAGCAAGCCACAGACCCTCTACGACCGCTACCGCCTCGTCATCTGGGGCGCGTTGGGCCTCTTTCTCGTCATGGGCCTCGGCCTGCTGCTGCTCTCCTCGGCGCTGATCGCCAGGCGCCGGGCCGAGCGGGCCCTGCGCGCCAGCGAGGCGCGCTATCGCACCTATACCGACGAGGCGCCGTCGGGGATCTTCATCGTCGACGGCGATGGTCGCTACCTCGACGTCAACCCCGAGGCCTGCCACATCACCGGTTACAGCCGTGACGAGCTCCTCGCCATGCATGTAGACGAGCTCTTGCCGCCCGAGGCGGTGGCGGAAGGGCTGGCCCACTTCGCCAGGGTCAAGGCCCTCGGCACGGCCACCGGCGAGCTGCCCTTCAGGCGCAAGGACGGTGCGATGCGCTGGTGGTCGGTGATCGCCACCGCCCTGCCCGACGGCACCTTTCTCGCCCACACGCTCGATGTCACCGAGCGCCGCCAGGGTGAGGAGGGCCGCGCCATCTTCCGCCAGCTGCTCGACAATGCCGAGCATATCGTCGTCTTCAAGGACACCGCCTTGCGCTATGTGCTGGTCAATCGCGCCTATACCGCCCTGACCGGCAAGACCACCGGCGACGTGCTCGGCAATACCGACGCCGAGGCTTTCGCCGGCCTGTCGACGCCACAGCAGATCGCCGCCTATATGGACGCCGACCGCCGTGCCCTCGACCTGCCTCCCGGGCAGAGCCTCACCGTCGAGGAGGGCACCCAGGCGGCGGATGGCTCGACCCTGACCTTTCTCACCAAGAAATTCCCGGTATACAGCGAGGACGGCCGCCTGCTCGGCTCCGGCACCATGACTTCGGAGATCACCGAGCTCAAGCGGATACAGCAGCGGCTCGAAGCTTCCATCGGCCTGCTTGGCACGGTGATGGACGCCATCCCCGCCGACATCTATGTCATGGACCCGGAGACCTACACCATCCTCTTCATGAACAAGGCCATGCAGCGGCGCCTTGGCGAGGACACCATCGGCAAGTCCTGCTGGCAGGTGCTGCATGACGAGCCCGGCCCCTGCACCTTCTGCCGCCTGCCCGGCCTGCAGGATGGCTCGCTCGGCGAGACTGCCACCTGGGAGGAGTTCAACCGGGAGAGCGGCCGGACCTTCGTCAATATCGACACCATGATCACCTGGCAGGACGCGCGCCCGGCCAAGCTGCAGGTGGCTTGGGACATCAGCGAGCTGCGCCGCGTCGAGGCGGCCCTGGTGGAGAGCGAGGACCGCTTCCGCGCCATCTTCGAGCACGCCGCCATCGGCATCAGCCAGCGCTATCTCGACGGCTCCGGCTACCATGTCAACCCGCGCTTCTGCGAGATCCTCGGCTACAGCGCCGAGGAACTGGCCGAGGTGGCGTGGCGTGACATCAGCCACCCCGACGACCGCCGCCCCAGCGAGATCGGCCTGCGCCGCCTGCTCTCCGGCGAGATCGAGACCTTCTCCCAGGAAAAGCGTTACCTGCACCGCGACGGCTCGATCATCTGGGGCAACCTGACCCTGTCGCTGCAGCGCGGCCGGGATGGCGCGCCGCTGTCGCTCATCGCCTGCCTCGAGGATGTCACCCAGCGGCGCCTCGACGCCGAGGCGATGCGTACCGCCGCCGACATCATCGCCCAGATCCCCTCCGGCCTCTTCGTCTACGACTTCCAGCCCCCGGACAGCCTTTACCTGCGTGACGCCAACCCCGAGGCCACCCGCCTGACCGGCGTGGCCATCGATGACTGGCGGGGGCGCGAGTTCGACGAGATCTGGCCTGGTGCCGAGGATAACCGCCTCAAGCAGCAGCTGCTGCGGCCCATTGTCAGCGGCGAACCCTACGAGACGGAGAGCGTCGAGTACCGCGACCACCGCCTCTCCGGGGCCTTCCGCATCCGCACCTTCACTCTGCCGCAGCAGCGTCTCGCGGTGGCCTTCGAGGACGTCACCGAGAAGAAGCGGGCCGAGGCGGCGGCTGCCGCCAGCCGCGAGGAGCTGCGCCAGGTCATCGACCTCGTGCCGCACTTTATCTTCGCCAAGGACCTCGATGGCCGTTATCTCCTCGTCAACCGCACCCTCGCCGAGGCCTATGGCCTGACGGTGGCGGAGATGACCGGCCAGTTCGACGGGGACGTCCTCGGCGACGCGGAGGAGGTGGCGCGGCTGCGGGAGCTGGACCGCGAGGTGATTGCCAGCGGCGAGCTGCGCCAGACCGAGGTCGTCGTCACCCTCCCCGGGGAGGAGACGCCGCGCCACTACTCCTCGGTGCGGGTGCCCTTCACCGCCTTTGCCGATAACCGCCCGGCGGTGCTCGGGGTGTCGGTTGACATCACCGAGCACCGCCGTGACGAGGAGGAAAAGCGGCGGCTGACGGCGCAGCTGCACCAGGCGCAGAAACTCGAAGCCATCGGCACCCTCGCCGGCGGTATCGCCCACGACTTCAACAACATCCTCGGGGCGATCATCGGCTATGCCGAGATGCTGCGCGACGACAGCCCGGCGGACTCGCCGGCATATAACGACAGCGACCAGGTGCTCAAGGCGGGCATGCGCGCCAAGGAGCTGGTGCGGCAGATTCTCGCCTTCAGCCGCCAGTCGGCTTTCGAGAAGGTGGCCTTGCAGCCGGGGCCCATCGTCGAGGAGGCGGTCAAGCTGCTGCGCGCCTCCCTGCCGGCGACTATCGTCATCGTCGAGGATATCGAACATGACTGCGGCCCGGTCCTCGCCGACCCCACCCATCTGCACCAGATC
>JANJUM010000096.1 GCA_024710585.1 Desulforhopalus sp. | reverse complement strand
TCCTTGACCACGGAGGGATCAAAGATCCTTGTGGAGCGACAGTCCGCCGAGGTCGAGTTCGAAGTTCAGGTCTTCATCCATGTCGGCGCCGGCGCTGGACGCCTTGGCGTTCCCCTTGGCGGCGTCTTTCTCGGCGAGTGGCCCGGAGAAATCGATATCGTCGAGGGCGAGGACAGTCTCCCGGGGAGCCCCACCAGCGGCAGCCGGCTTCTCTTCCACATCCCCCAGCCCGAGGTCGAAATCGAGCGCCTCGATCTCCATGTCGTCGTCTGCCGGCTTGGCAGCGCTCTCAAACGCGGCCGGGCGGGCCGGTGGCGCGAGATCGGAGAGATCGCTGAGTTCCTCGGGCAAATCCAGGGAGAGCGACAGTTCGTCGTCCTTCTTCGGTTTCTCGGCCACGTCACCAGCACCCTCGAATTCCTCGGCGTCTTCGAACTGGCTGAGATCGATCTCTATCTCGCGATCCTCGTCATCGGCGTCATCCTTGCCGACACTTTTTGCGACTGAATCGGAAGCATCCACATCATCGCGTTCGCCATCATCCACCAGCACTTCGAGGTCGTCATCGATGAAGTCGTCCTCGAGGAGGGGTGCTTCGGCGACCAGCACTTCGTCTCCCTCCTGCTCACCGCCGTCCAGATCGAAATGCAGAAAGGCCGGCGCGGCGACGCTGAACACCGTGCCATGCATCGTATCGGAGACCGCTTTGATGTTCTTCTTGCATTTTACGCATTCTTCCAGATGGTCAAAGGAGATATACCCGCATTTTGGACAACGCATGTGCCGAGACCTCTCTTTCTATACGTTATGCTAGGGTTGTACCGGAAAAGGCATGATGCGTTCAACTCCCCCTCAGGAGGACGTAACTGCCTGAAAGCACGTTTTGATCCCTCAGCTTGAGACCAACAACTTTCCCTGAAAACTCACGCAGGCCAGAGTATCCCATACTCTGGGCCAGGAAAGCAAGGGCTTTTCAGCAGTCTTTTCCGTTAACCCCGTGTATAAGCATCATCTTTCCGACACCAGCCAATCCATGCCGATGTCGCAGGCCGGGGCCGAATGCGTCAGGGCGCCGACGGAGATGATATCGACCCCGCTGGCGGCGATGGCCTGCACCGTCTCCAGCCTGACCCCCCCGGAGGCCTCCACCAGGGCCCGGCCGGCAATGGCAGTCACCGCTACCCGCATCTGCTGCGGGCTCATATTGTCGAGCATGATGATATCGACACCGCAGCGCAGGCATTCTTCCACCTGTTCCAGGGTATCGGTTTCCACCTCGATGCGCACCGTATGCGGCGCCGCCCGCCGCGCCCTGGCCACCGCCTCGGCGATCGAACCGCAGGCGGCAATATGGTTGTCCTTGATCAGCACCCCGTCAGTGAGGTTGAAACGATGGTTACTGCCACCTCCGACCCGCACCGCGTACTTCTCGAGCACGCGCAGGCCTGGCGTGGTCTTGCGGGTATCGGTGATGCGCACCGGGTAGCCCTTGACCCGGTCGACAAAGTCCGCCGTCAGAGTGGCGATCCCCGACAGGCGCTGCAACAGGTTGAGGGCGACACGTTCCGCCTTGAGCAGATCGACCACCGGGCCGGCAACGGTCAGCAGCACCTCGCCGGGGGCCACGCGTCTGCCGTCCGCTGCCGCTTCGGCGGCGACGATGTCCGGGTTCTGCGTCATGAACACCTCGGCCGCCACCGTCATCGCCCCGGCGACGACAAATCCATGGCGGGCGACGAGACGGGCCTGGCCGGTCTGCTGGGCTGGAAAGATAGCCTCGCTGGTCAGGTCGCCCCGGCCGATATCCTCGTCGAGAAAGCGGCGAAACATCGCCCGCAGCATGTTCTTCTCCATGGGCCGATCCTCACGCCGAGCGCTTGAGCCGCTCTTCCGCCTCGATGATTTTGGCCATGGTGGCATCGAGCTGAGCCTTCTTCTCCTGCTCTTTGGCCACTACCTCCGTTTTGGCGTTGGCGAGGAACTTCTCGTTGCCGAGCTTGCCATTGACCTGCGCCAGCTTGGCCTCGACCTTCTCCCGCTCGCGGCGCAGTTTGGCCAGCTCGCCGGCAACGTCGACCAGCCCCTTGAGGGGAACGAAGACCTCAAGATCGTTGTAAATGTAGGTGGCGGCGTCGGCGGGCTTGTGGAGTTCGGGGCCGACATTGAACTCGCTCAGCCGAGTGAGATCGGCGATGGCCGTCGTAAAAGAGCGCAGCAACTGGCAGCGCTCGCCGTCAGCGCAGATGACCGCCGCGGCGATCTTCGCCGTCGGGTGGAGTTCAGCCTCGGAACGGATATTGCGGATACCGGTGACCACCCCCATGAGCACCTCCATATCGGCCACCGCCCCGCCGTCGAGCCACTCGGCGCGTCTCTCCGGGAAAGGCGCCACGGCCAGTAGGCCGCGCTCGCCGGGGAGGACCGACCAGATCTCCTCGGAGACGAAAGGGGTGATGGGGTGGATGAGCTGCAGCACGGTCTCGAGCACCGTCAGCAGCACCCCGCGGGCCTGCCGCTTGGCGGTGGCATCGTCGCCGAAGAGGTCGGCCTTGATCCACTCGAGATACCAGTCGCAGAACTCCCGCCAGACGAACTGATAGACGGTGGTGGCGGCGTCGTTGAAGCGGTACTCGTCGAGGGCGGCGCGCATCTCGTCGATGACCGTGGCCAGGCGGCTGAGGATCCAGCGATGTACCAGGGGCAGCGAGCGGGGAGCGGCGACAACGGCCTTGTCCGCCGCCGAGCCCTGCTGCAGGTGCATCAGGGCGAAGCGGGCGGCGTTCCACAGCTTGTTGATGAAGTGGCGATAGCCCTCGATGCGCTCCTCATCGAGGCGGATTTCCCGCCCCTGGGCGGCGAAGGCGGTGAGGGTGAAGCGCAGGGCGTCGGTGCCGTACTGCTTCATCACCACCAGCGGGTCGATGACGTTGCCGGTCGACTTCGACATCTTCTTGCCATGTTTGTCGCGCACCAGGGCGTGGAGATAGACGTCCTTGAAGGGCACCTCGTCCATGAAGTGGAGGCCCATCATCATCATCCGCGCCACCCAGAAGAAGAGGATGTCGAAGCTGGTGATGAGCACCGAGGTCGGGTAGAAGGTGGCGAGTTCGCGGGTGCTCTCCGGCCAGCCCATGGTCGAGAACGGCCACAAGGCCGAGGAGAACCAGGTGTCAAGGACGTCGGTCTCCTGGGTGAGGGTGGTGGCGCCGCACTTCGGGCAGCTGGCCGGGTCGACGGTGTCGACGATCATCTCGCCGCAGGCCTGGCAGGTCCAGGCGGGGATGCGATGCCCCCACCAGATCTGCCGCGAGATGCACCAGTCGCGGATGTTGTCCATCCACGCGTAGAAGGTGTTGTACCAGGTCTTGGGATAGATGTTGATGCGCCCGTCGCGCACCGCCGCCACCGCCTTGTCGGCCAGGGGGCGCACGGCGACGAACCACTGCAGGGAGGTGGTCGGCTCGCTGACCGTCTTGCAGCGGTAGCAGACGCCGACGGCGTGGTCATACTCCTCGACCTTTTCCAGGAACCCGAGGCGCTCGAGGTCCTCGACCACCTTCTTGCGGCAGGCGAAACGATCGAGCCCGCGGTAGTCCTCGCCGGCGGCCTCGTTCATCACCCCCTTGTCGTCCATGACCTTGAGATGGGGCAGGTCATGACGCCGGCCGATCTCGTAATCGTTGCGGTCATGGGACGGCGTCACTTTGAGGGCCCCGGTGCCGAACTCGCGGTCGACATGCTCGTCGAAAACCACCGGAATGACCCGCGTGGTGAGCGGCAGGCGAATGCCGACCTCAGCAAGATGCCGGTAGCGCGAATCCTCGGGGTGCACCGCCACCGCGGTATCGCCGAGCATCGTCTCCGGGCGGGTCGTGGCGACCACCACATGGCCCGAGCCGTCGGCATAGGGATAGCGGATATGGTAGAGCTTGCCCTTGGTTTCCTCGTGCTCGACCTCGTCGTCGGCTAGGGCGGTATGGCAGCGCGGGCACCAGTTGACGATATAATTGCCCTTGTAGATCAGCCCCTCGCGATAGAGGCGAACGAAGACCTCGCGCACCGCCTTCGACAAGCCCTCGTCCATGGTGAAGCGCTCGCGATGCCAGTCGCAGGATGCCCCGAGGCGCTGCAGCTGGTTGATGATCGTCCCGCCTTTCTCCTCCCGCCAGGCCCACACCTTCTCGATGAAGGCATCGCGGCCGAGGTCGTCGCGGGTCTTGCCTTCCACGGCGAGGTGGCGTTCGACGACATTCTGCGTGGCGATGCCGGCATGGTCGGTGCCGGGAACCCACAGAGTATTGTCGCCACACATGCGGTGATAGCGGGTGAGGATATCCTGCAGGGTGTTGTTGAGGGCGTGCCCGACATGAAGAACGCCGGTGACGTTAGGCGGCGGGATGACTATGGAAAAGGAGGGCCGGCCCGGCTCCATGGCGGCGCTGAAACAGTGCGCCTGCCGCCAGCACTGCAGCCATCGGTCTTCAACTTCGGCGAACTCATATCCCTTGCTCAACGTCCTTTCTTTTTCGATCTCCATGCTTTGAACCCGTATTTCGTTTGCTTTCGTTATTCGAGGTGACGCACCAGCTGCGAGCGTAACTGCGGCGCTTCAAGAATTCAACCGCTTTTCCACGAAACGGGCAAAAATGCCAGTTTCCCCGGTCTTCTGACAAGGGTGATACGGCTTTTTCACCTTTCGGCCCATCCCCGCCATTTTTCCCTATTTACTCGAACGGCAACTCTGAGCTATATTCCCGTCGCAATCAGACCCGCTCGGTCTTTTCCAATCCTTTCTCCTCGAGGTTGCTCATGTCCTTACATCATGGCGGCGCTCCTTTACTTTCTCTCGTCCTCCTTTGCCTCTCCCCGCTGCCGGCACATGCCGCCGCTGCCGCGGCAACACTCGACCACCAGGCCGACAAGGCGGTGTGGGCATGGGCGGATCGTGTCGGCGGGGATAACGTCGTCTTTATCAGCCGCCGGGTAGACGGCGCCTGGAGCAGCCCGCAGCCGATCTCCGAAAAAGGCGGCGTCAATGTCGTGCCATCGGTCTCCTCCAACGGCGGTGGCGACGACCTCTTCGCCGTGTGGACCAACTACAGCGACTCCCAGGCGCAGCTGCGCTACCGCCAGCTCAAGGCGGGCAACTGGGGTGAGGAGCAGGAGTACTACACCGGGCTGGTCTCCAATACCGCCGCCACCCTGGCCGACGACGCCTCGGGCACCCTGTGGATGGTATGGGCCGGCTATAATGGGATCAGCGACGAGATCTATTACAGCCGCTGGAACGGCAGCTCTTTCGACACCGCCAAGGCCATCACCGCCAACGATATTCCCGATATCCTCCCGGTCCTCGGCATCGACGAGACCACCGGGCTGCCCTGGGTACAGTGGCTGCAGTTCTCCCCTTCGGGATATAACAAATATGAAACCACCTGGGACGGCTCGGCCTGGACCGAGCCGGTACGGGTGACGGCCGAGGAGAAGCCAGCGGCCGCCGACAGCCTAGTAAATGCCCGTGCCCTGCCCGCGAGAAAACTTGCCACCAGCAGCGACACTCCGGCGGCTTCCACGGAGGAAGACAACACCCTGCGCATCGTCATCCCGCCCTTCGTCACCAGCCCCGAGTCCGCCTCGCTCCATATCCCCGGCTACCCGGTACGCTCGCTCCCGGTACGCAGCATGGCCGACGCCAAATGACCAGCGCCTCTCTTTCCCTCTTCCCATGAGCAGAACGATGATGAACATATTCCGCCAGGCATCGACCCCGATCAGAGCGCTTCTCCTCGCAACCCTCCTTGCAACCGCCCTCACCAGCCCGGCGGTCGCCGCCAATATCAGCTGCTTCGGCGACAGCATCACCAGGGGCTATGGCAGCGACACCGGAGGTTATCCCCCGAAGCTCTCCGATCTGCTCAACGGCAACAGCCGCCCGGCCGTGGTCGCCAACTTCGGCCTGGACAGTGAATCCACCTATGAAGGATCGAGGCGCATCGAATCGGTTCTCGCCTCCTTCCCAGCCAACCTCATCCTCATCCAGGAAGGCACCAACGACATCATCATCGGCGTTTCCTCCTTTACCAGCGGATACAACCTGCAGAACATGATCACCAAGGCCAAGAACGCCGGGGTCACCCCCCTGCTGGCCACGCTGCCTGCCGTTGACCGTAACGGGGGGATGAGCCTGGTTCCCAACGAGTGGAACCCGATGATCAGAAACCTCGCGGCGAGCAACGACGTGGTCGTTGTCGACATCTATGCCGCCACCCTGCCGGCATGGGACGCCAACTTCCCGGACGGTGTCCACCCCAACGACACCGGCTACCAGATCATGGCCAACACCTGGTTCGCCACCCTGAGCGGCATGATCACCTCCTCGGGCGACATCCGTGGCAGCGGCGGCGGTGGAGGGGGCGGGGGCTGTTTCATCGCCACCGCCGCCTTCGGTTCCCCCGTCCAGCCCCATGTCACCTTGCTGCGCCAGTTCCGCGACATAGTCCTCTTGCGCAGCGATCTCGGTAAAAAGTTCGTGGCCACCTACTACCACTATTCCCCGCCGGCGGCGGAGTTCATCAGCCGCCACGAGAAATTGAAGCCACTGGTGCGCATGGCGCTGTACCCATTGATCGGCATGGCCTGGCTCATGCTGAGCCTGTCGCCGACCGCGGCCGCCCTGATCGCCCTGATCGGCGGGGGCAGTATCGTCCTGGTCGCCATGGCGGCCAGGAGGCTCCGCCCGACTCCGACCTGAGAGCCCCGCGACTACCCCCGCGCCCCAGGCGCGGGCGGTAAGGAAGGATCAGGAGATGATCGCTACCTGACGTTCCAGGGTTCGGGCAGGAAGATGTGCTTATAGATGGATAGGGCGTAGCGATCGGTCATCCCGGCGATATAGTCGCACACCCGGCGGTGCGCCTCCTTTTCGTCGGCCCAGTTCTCCTTGTCAACCCCGCACTCCCACTGATCGCCGCGCAGGCGGACGATGCCGTTCTCGAGGAAGTAGCCGTAGAGATCGGAGATAATGCGCTGTGCCTTGATGAACTCGTTATGCACCTTGTAGAAGGTGTAGACGTTGTTGTAGAGGAAGGAGCGCAGTTCGGTGATCGCCTCGAGCATGCCGTCGCTGATATGCAAATTGCCGTCGTCGGCGGCAAGCGTCTCGACGATGAGGTCGCGGACCATGGCGCCGATGCGCTTGGAATGACGCTCCCCCACCGCCATTTTGATCTTGTGCGGCAGGTCGCTCTCCTTGAGAATCCCGGCGCGCAGGGCATCGTCGAGATCGTGGTTGACATAGGCGATGATGTCGGCCAAACGCACCACCTGCCCCTCCAGGGTGACGGCGATCTCCGACTTGTCCTTGGGAAGGATGTCCGCCCTCCCTTTGGAGTGGCGGACGATGCCGTTGCGCACCTCGAAGGTGAGGTTGAGCCCCTTGCCGTTGTTCTCGAGAAAGTCGACCACCCGCAGGCTGTGCACATAATGGCGGAAGCCGCTGGGGTGTAGCTTGTTGAGGGTTGCCTCGCCAGCATGGCCAAAGGGAGTGTGGCCGAGATCATGCCCGAGAGCGATGGCCTCGGTGAGCGGCTCGTTAAGGCACAGGGCCGAGGCGATGGTGCGGGCGATCTGCGACACCTCCAGCACGTGGGTCAGCCGGGTGCGGTAGTGGTCGCCGGTGGGGGCGAGAAAGACCTGGGTCTTGTGCTTTAAGCGGCGGAAGGTCTTGGAGTGGGTGATGCGGTCGCGGTCGCGCTGGAAGGGCAGGCGGATATCGCTCATCTCCTCCTCTTCCTCGACATGGCGCCCGGAAGAATTCTTGTTGAGGGCGGCAAAGGGGGAAAGAATTTTCTCTTCCCGCTCTTCCAACTGCTTTTTGATCGACTTGCCGATTACCGGTAGAAACGACATGTTCGTTCTCTCTCTGGCCGTGGCCCCGTGGCCTTGGGCCAGTAAAGCCGGAGAGCCGCGAATGCCGTCAACGACGAAAGGCAGGTGCGAGGCGAACCTGACCTCGAGGCGATTGCCTCCTCGTCCGTTCGGCCCCTCCCCTATAAACCACGCTCGCGCCACCTTTTCAATAGCTTACCGACACCTCCGGGCGCAATCACCACGACCGCGACTGGAAAAAAGCGCACCTTCGAACTTGACAAGGCCACCACGAGAAAGAATTACTATCGCATGTGTCGCCGCCTTTTCTGTGCTGCGACGCCAAGCATCGAGGACAACTCACATCCATCGCATCACGGAGGAACACCGATATGGCAACCATCACCCTCAAGGGCAACCCCATCGATACCGTCGGCGCATTGCCGGCCGTCGGCAGCGCTGCTCCCGATTTCCAACTGGTCAAGACCGACCTGAGCACCGTTTCCCTCAAGGATTTCGCCGGGAAGACCCTCATTCTCAACATCTTCCCCTCCATCGACACCGGCGTCTGCGCCGCCTCGGCACGCCGCTTCAACAGCGACGCCTCGTCCCGCCCGGACGCGGTGGTGCTGTGCGTTTCCGCCGACCTCCCCTTCGCCCACAAGCGTTTCTGCGAAGCGGAAGGCCTGCAGAATGTCATCCCGACCTCGGTTTTCCGTTCCCCCGATTTTGGCAAGGCCTATGGGCAGACCATCGTCAGCGGACCGCTGGCCGGCCTCCTCGCCAGGGCGGTGGTGGTGGTTGGCGCCGACGGCAAGGTGAAATACTGCCAGCAGGTGCCGGAAATCGGCCAGGAACCCGATTATCAGGGAGCCCTGGCCCACATCTGAGGACTCTCGCCCAGACAATATTACCGGTCACCCCGGCGGAGTACCCCATGTGGGATCAGCGCTATAGCGTGGACGAATACGTCTACGGCACCAACCCTAACGATTTTCTTGCCCAGTCCCTCCCCCTGCTGCCACCAGGCGGCAATGCCCTCTGTCTCGCCGAGGGGGAGGGGCGCAATGCCGTCTTCCTCGCAGAAAAGGGCTACCATGTCACCGCCGTCGATTCTTCGGCGGTGGGTCTATCCAAGGCTGAAGCCCTCGCCGGCCAGCGCGGGGTGAGCATTACCACCCACACCGCCGATCTGGCGGACTTCCCCCTGCCGGAGGAGTCCTACGACCTCATCGTCGCCATCTTCTGCCACCTGCCCCCGCCGCTGCGTCGACGCGTCTTTAGGCAAATTCCGGCGAGCCTGCGGCCGGGTGGCATGTTCCTTCTCGAAGGCTACACCCCGAAACAGCTGGAGTACCGCACCGGCGGCCCGCCCGACAGGTCGCTGCTGCTTTCTCTCGACGATTTGCAAGATGAACTCGCGCCGCTCGCCTTCCTTCATGGCAGAGAGCTGGTGCGAGAGGTGCGGGAAGGATCGCTGCACAATGGCCAGGGTGCGGTGGTTCAGGTAATCGCAGCCCGCCAATGACCCGGTCACGTTCAAAGGAGCCAGATGACCGCCTTTCACCACTACCCCAGCCCCATTGGTACCCTGCTGCTCGTCGGCGAGCAGGGCAGACTGCGCGAACTGCACTTCGCCAACTCCCCCGACAACCAGATGATGGCTGCCGCATCGCTCCAGCAGGACCCCTCCCTGGCACAGGTCGCCAGCCAGCTCGACGAGTATTTCCGGGGGGAACGAACCAGCTTCGAACTCGATCTCGACCTGCGTGGCACCGACTTTCAGCAGCGCGTGTGGCGCGAACTGCAGAAGATCCCCTACGGCGGCACTGCCAGCTACGGCGATATCGCGACACGCATCGGCAACCCCAAAGCCTGCCGGGCGGTAGGCATGGCCAATCGCCGCAACCCCATTCCGATCATCATTCCCTGCCACCGTGTCATCGGCCGTGACGGCTCGCTGACCGGTTTCGGCGGCGGACTGGATGTCAAGGAACAGCTGCTCGCCCTGGAGCGAAAGGCCTAAGCGAAACCGAGCTACCCGCCCCCGAGTTCCCCATCCTCTCTTCTTCGGCCAGATTTTTCTTCCGGCTCGGGACATTTCCTGGCGGCACACTCCAGGAAAACGCCCCTCTTTCACCACCATCCCCCGCTTTCTTCCATCAAGGATTTCAACATCTC
Source organism: Desulforhopalus sp. (assembly GCA_024710585.1). Lineage (GTDB taxonomy): Bacteria > Desulfobacterota > Desulfobulbia > Desulfobulbales > Desulfocapsaceae > Desulforhopalus_A. Next base: position 1,756 of record JANJUM010000096.1, on the reverse strand, counting down.
CAGCCTTTTAAGGCATACATGTCGCACGAAAAACGATCCATGCCAATGTCAGTAATACTACTAATACCGCGCGACAAAATGGCGATCATATAGGCAGAAAAATATTCCACAATCAATTCATTTTCTGCTGTTTTTTGCTTTAATACCGTGTAACTGTTCTCTGCATTCATTACATACATCAAACTTGCAAAACACCCTCTAAAGTCCAGGCAGAGCGGGTCAAACAATGGACAACAGGGCTGGATATCGCCGCATAATGAGCAGCCCTAGCCTACAGAGCAGAGCCCTATGACGGTTACCACCGGCAACATCATCGAGCATGTCGACACCATCAAAAACCTCCACGGGCATGGCACCAACGTCCTGCGCTGGCACCCCGACGGCCGGCAGATGGCGGTAACCGGCGGCACCGGCAACCTCATCTTCATCTGGGACACCTGGGAACGCCGTGTGGTGAAAACCCTTGACAAGAGTGACTGGGCGGCAGCAGGGGAACTGACCTACTCCCGTGATGGAAAATATCTGATAGGCAGGGACTACGCCCTGGGCGGCACAGACGCCAGGGGGTTGCGGCGCGGCTGCCTCACCCTGTGGTCGGTTTATGAAGGGTATCGCCTCCTCGACGGCTCCAGGGAAAGCCCCGCCTTCGACTTCCTCCTGGCCGCCCCGGACGGAAAGGTATTCTCCTTCCGTCCCGGCAGCCACCGGACGAGGCTGGCCAAACTGGTCTTTCTCGACGTCCCCTCACTCAAGCCCCTCGAGCACCATATCGACCTCGATGGCCCCGACGCGGTCGCCTTCAGCCACGACGGCAAAATGATGGCTGAAGGCTACATGCGGCCTCCGACAGAAGGGTGGGACGGCGCCGGCAGCGGCTGCCATCTACGCCTGTGGCGGTACCCGGAAATGCGGCTCCTCTGGGAGAGCCGCGGGGTGCATAGCAGCCCGCTGGCCTCTCTGGCCTTCTCACCCGACGACCACCACCTCGTCTCCGGCCCCCAAGCCTCCGACGAGAGGGTCTTTAGACTTGCCGACGGCGAGGAGCGACTCAACCCGGCCTATCTGGAGCCGATGAAACAGTGGCGGGTCGATGACGGTCGATTCGTCCGCGAGATTACGCCGCTGCCGCAGACCCCGAAGTGGCTCCACTTTCTTGACCCGCGGCACCTTCTCGGAGTGACCAGTCCACGGCGGGAGATCATCGTCTGGGAGTTTCTCTCCGGCAAAGCGCTCGACCACATCTCCCTGCCCAGGGATCGCTACCCCTGGACGGCCGAACTCTCCCCTGACCACAGGACTCTGGCCGTGGGGAGGCGGGACGAGATCCTCCTCTTCAGCCTCGACCTGCCGGAGGAATGACTTCTTCGGCCAGTGCGCCTCAGGGTGCGACGGGGATCTCCTTCCAGCCGCCGGCGCCGGTGAACTCCCGCGCCGCAAAGCACCACACCAGCGCTTTTTTGCCGGCCAGGTAGCTGGGGTCCTGCTTGGCGCGCTGGAAGAGCTTGATGCGCGCCGGGGTGACCCCGGAGCCGCGCACCCCGAGGAGGTCGACGGCAAAGCCGAGTTTGGCAGAGAGATGGTCGAAGAGCCCCGCCCCCTTGGCATGAAGGTCGCCCCCTGCCTGGAAGACCAGGGTATGGCTGTCGCCGAGAAGGATCACCGGGCTGCGCGGGTCGCTCTCCACCTGGCCGCCACTGTCCGCCGCCGTCACCACCTGCAACTCCAGCTCCTCCTCAGCTCCGCTGCCACCGGCCAT
>JANJUM010000084.1 GCA_024710585.1 Desulforhopalus sp. | reverse complement strand
AGAAGGCGCAGTTCATGGCGCAGCCCACCTGAGAGGAGATGCACAGGGTGTTGCGGTCCGGTTCGGGAATGAGCACCGCCTCGACGACATGCCCATCCTCCAGGGTGAAGGCGAACTTGACGCAGCCGTCGGTCGATTTCTCCACCGCCACCTTCTCGAAGCGGGAGATGACGGCATTGTCCTCGAGAACCTGGCGAAAGCTCTTGGCCAGATCGGTCATCTGCGCGAACTCGCTGATTCCCGGGCGATAGAGCCAAGCCATGATCTGCCTGGAGCGAAAAGCGGGATGCCCCAGGCCGAGGACGAAGGCGGTCAGCTGCTCCTGAGTCAGGTTGCGCAGGTCGGTCTTGTGCGGCATCATGGAGGTGGATGAAATCATAGTGCTCTCCGGTATTCCGGGACCAGGTCCAGGTCGCCCTGCAGGGCCGCTGCGACGGTGGCGAGAAGGGCCTGGCGATCGGCAGGGAGACGACCGGCCAGGGGCAGGTAGCTCGAGGCATGGTTGGCATGAAACTGGCAGCGCACCTCGCCCAGCCGTGAGAGGAGCAGATACAGCTCTTTCAGGATATCCTGCGGGCCAGGCAGCGTGAAGGCGCCGCTGGCCACCTGCCGGCCCAGTTCAGTATTGCGAAGAGGCATCAGAGTCAGCAAGGCGATATGACGCGGCGCCATGGCGGTCAGCACCCGGGCGGTCTCCTCGGCGTGCCGCTCCCACAGCCTGATTCCGCCGAGCCCGAGCAACGCGGTGACGGAGAGAAAGACCCCGGCCTCGGCTACCTTGGCGGCGGCGGCAATCATGCTCTCCGGCGTCTCCCCCTTGCGAACCTGGTCGAGCACTTCGGCACAGCCGCTCTCCAGCCCCATATAGATACGGGAGAGGCCGAGGGCGCGCAGTTCCCTGAGGTTGTCGACGCTCTTGCCACGGATAGCACGGGCATTGCCATACAGCGAGATGCGCGAGATCCATGGCAGGTGGTGGCGGATCAGCGTAAAGAGGCGCACCAGCCGCGGCTGCGAGAGAATGAGCACGTCGCCGTCAGCGAGAAAGACCCGCTGCAGCCGGCGACAGTGGGCAGCGGCGAAGAGGAGGTCCGAGACCACCTCTTCTTCTCGCTTGAGGGAGTAGGGGACGTCCTTGTACGCCCCGCAGAAGGTGCATTCATTATAAGAACATCCGACCGCCACCTGGAGGATGATGGCATCAGCCTCGCTCGGCGGCCGGATGACCGTACCGACATACTCCATCAGGGGGCGGGGTTTTTGGCGGCGAAATCGGCCATGAACTCCGTGAGCTTGACGACGCCTTCGAGGGGGAAGGCGTTATAGATGGAGGCGCGGCAGCCGCCGAGGGAGCGGTGGCCCTTGAGGCCGCACAGGCCGAGGGCGGTGGCCTCGGCGAGGAACTTGGCCTCGAGTTCCTTGGTCGGCAGATTGAAGGGCACGTTCATCAGCGAGCGCGAATCCTTGTCGGCATGGCCACGATAGTAGTCGGAGGCGTCCATGGCGGCGTAGAGGCGACTGGCCTTCTCGGCATTCATCTTCGCCACCGCATCTACTCCACCGAGCTTCTTGAGCCACTTCAAGACCTCGCCCATGATGTAGATGGCAAAACAGGGTGGGGTATTGAACATCGACTCTTTTTCGGCATGGGTCTTATAGGCCAGCATCGTCGGGATGTTGGCTGGTGAACGCTCGAGGAGGTCCTCGCGGATGATGACCAGCGTCACCCCCGCCGGTCCGAGATTTTTCTGGGCCCCGGCAAAGATCAGGCCGAATTTGCTGACGTCGATGGGGCGGGAGAGGATGTCCGAGCTCATGTCGCTGACGAGCATCTTGTCGCTCTGCGGCACATCGGGGAACTGGGTCCCGTAGATGGTGTTGTTAGAGACGTAATAGAGGTATTCGGCGTCATCCGCCACCTTGTATTCCCCGGACCTGGGGACACGGCGGAATCCCAGTTCCTCGCTGGAGTAGGCGACGTCGATTGCCCCGAAGAGCTTGGCTTCCTTGATGGCCTTTTTCGACCAGACACCAGTGTTGAGATAGGCTGCCTTCTTACCGGGGCCGAGGAGGTTCATCGGCACCATGAAGAACTGGCTGGAGGCGCCGCCTTGGAGAAAGAGCACCTTGTAGTTCGCCGGAATGCCCATCAGCTCGCGGAGGTTGGTCTCGGTTTCCTGGCAAACGGCGATGAATTCCTTGGAACGATGGCTGATCTCGATCAGCCCCATGCCCGTGTTTTTGAAGTTGACGACATCTCGCCCGGCCTGCTGCAAGACCTCATAAGGCAGCGTCGCCGGTCCCGGATTGAAATTGAACACTCGGTCAGCCATTGCTTTTTGTCTCCTCTCAAAGGGAATGGAACGAATAGGAAAGGTGGTGTCAGGTCGACGTCATTCACTCCGTCAAGAGGTGGGTGGAGAACTCTTTCGGCGGGGAACGGCGCAACGCATCATATAAGACGATCCCGGCACACATGGCAAGATTCAAACTGCGGATATGGGGATTTTGCATGGGGATGGTGTAGCAGCGATCCCTGTAGAGTTGCAGGATATCATCAGGCAAGCCCTTTGTTTCCTTTCCAAAAACGAGAAAGCTGCCCGGCTCGAAGGGGGCCTCGACATAGCTGCGCGCCACCTTGGTGGTAAAGAAGAAGAGTTGCAGTTCGCGTTGTGCGGCGAGAAAGGTGTCGAGATCGGGCCAGTGGCGGATGGTGACGTGTTGCCAATAGTCGAGTCCGGCTCGCTTGAGATGCTTGTCATCCAGGGAAAACCCCAGGGGATGGACGAGATGGAGCACCGAGTCGGTTGCTCCGCAGAGTCTCGCTATCGAACCGGTATTGGGGGGGATCTCTGGCTCGACGAGAACGATATTATAAGGCTGGTGGCAAATCATGGCAGGCTGACGGCAACGGGGGGAAAGTCGAAGACGCTATATACCTCCGGCGCTGCGGGGAAACAATGAAAAAAGGCCGAGAGGGCGCTTTTCCTAAAAGCGTTGCATTTTTCCTCTCAGCGACTAGATTTCGGCATTCGCATGGCGGCGTGACGGCTGAAAAAGAGAGGGGAAGGGCGAGATGATCGACAGAGCTATCCAGATGGCGTGCGCCAAGGACGAAACAGCAGACCAGCGGCCATCACTGGTGTTGTTGGTTCTGCTCCTCGCCCTTGCGCTGACGAGGTCGTGGGAAGGAAGAGAGCCAACCTCGATATATTCACGTGATAGCAAATATTTGTCATCAGCATCTGATAACGTGCTTTATATTTCTGCAGAGCAACCAACAGGTGAGGGCATGGCGCCAGCGCCGGGACTGGAACCATTTTTTTTCCGTCAAATCCCAGCCAACAGCGCTTCTTCTCAGCTGCTGCAGACTCTGCCCGGCATAGGTCCGGGATTGGCAGCCAAGATCGTCCAGTGGCGAGAGGAACATGGGTCGCTGAAGAGCGCCGACGAACTGGCGCGTATCCCTGGCATAGGAAAAAAACGCGCCGCCTCCCTGGCAGCCTATCTTGATTTCGGTGCCGGCCAGTGAGCGAGATGCGGATCGAAAAACCGGTTCTGGTCCTGGTTGGTCCGACGGCGGTGGGCAAGACTTCCTTGTCCCTGCAGATTGCTGAGCGGTATGGCGCCGAGATCGTCAGCGTCGATTCCATGCAGATCTATCGCTATATGGATATCGGCACCGCCAAACCGACTCTGGAAGAGAGGGGAGGGATCCCCCATCATCTCATCGATATCGTCACCCCCGAAACGCCCTACGACGCCGCCGCCTTTGCCCGTGATGGCGCCCAGGCTATCGCCGCCATCCATGAAAGGGGCCGTTTGCCACTACTCGCCGGTGGCACCGGTCTCTATCTGCGCGCCTTGCTTGAAGGGCTGTTCGAAGCCCCGCCGATACCCGAAGAGGTTCGCCAACGCCTCCGTGAACGCTTGGAGAAGAACGGAGTGTCAGCGCTTTACCAGGAGCTTGCACAGGTCGACCCGCAGTCTGCCGAGCGCATCGCACGTACCGACCGGCAGCGCATTGTTCGTGCCTTGGAGGTCTATGATGCCACGGGGATTTCCTGGTCCCGCCACCTCGAACTGCACAAAGAAAAGGGGGCTGGATTGCGGTTCGCCAATGTTCTGCACATCGGGCTGACCTGCGAACGCCGTCAGCTCTACCGGCGGATCGACGAGCGTTGCGCCGCCATGATCGAAGCCGGACTTGAGGAAGAGGTGCGCTCTCTGCTTGCCCGTGGCTACCACCGTCAGCTGAAACCGATGGGCGCCATCGGCTACCGCCATATGCTGGACTATCTCGATGGGCTTTGCGACGAGCAGACCATGCTGGACCTGATGCGCCGCGACACGCGACATTATGCCAAGCGGCAATACACGTGGTTCACCAGGGACGAAAAGGTGGAGTGGTGTGCCGTCGACGGCACGAAGAACATTCTCGCCCGAATTGATCGCTGGCAGAAGGAATATCTGGGAACGCCATGACGAAGCATCAAGAAACGACATTTCAGCTGGATATCCCAGAACAGTTCAGAGTATTCCTTAAGTCGCGGGGAGTGGAAGGGGAGGATCAACTGCGCCGTTTCCTGCTACCCCGTCTGGCCGATCTGCCCAGGCCGGAACAGATGGCCAACCTGACGACCGCCGCCGAACTCGTCGCCGAGGCGCTGCGTCGAGACCGGGAAATCATTATCTGGGGCGACTACGATGTGGACGGAACCACCGGCACCGCGTTACTGGTCAATTTTTTCAAGGAATTTGGCGCGAGGGTGAGCTGGCATATTCCCAACCGCTTCACCGAAGGTTATGGCCTCAACAGCCAATGGTTCCGTGATCGGGCCTCGGCATCCCGCAATCGGGATTTTCTTCTCATTACCGTTGATTGTGGCATCTCCAACAGAGAGCAGGTCGCGGAGCTCCAGCGACTCGGGGCGACGGTTATCGTCACCGACCACCACCAGTTGCCAGCGGAAGGACTCCCCCAGTGCCTGATCGTCAACCCTTCCCTGCCACACTGCGGCTTTCACGGCCATCAGCTTTCCGGGGCAGGAGTAGCTTTCTATCTCGCGGCAGCTATCAAGGCAATTCTTGCGCCGCGGTTTCCAAATATACAGATCAATCTCAAACAATATCTGGCTTTTGTCGCCTTGGGCACGGTGGCCGACGTCGTCCCCATGACAGCCACCAACCGCATTCTCGTTCGCGCAGGCTTGGAAGCTCTGACAAGTACGCCATTTCAGGGGGTAAGGGAACTTCTTTCATCTTGTTCCATTGCCGGCGCAGACCTCTATTCTGAAGATATCGCCTTTTTCCTCGGTCCCAAGATCAATGCTGCCGGACGCCTGGGAGACAGTGACCTGGCGGTGTCGCTTCTTACCGAAGAGAATGCCAGCCACGCCAAAAAACTCGCTGCACGTCTCACCTTGCTCAATGATCAACGCAAGGCGCTTTGCGCTGAAATTCTAGAAAAAGCCATATCAAAACTCTCTCAAGGCGAGATACAGCAAGCCAGGTGCATCATCGTCAAAGAGGTTTCCCATCAGGGAGTTGCTGGCATCGTAGCCTCGAAACTGGTTGAACTTTTCGGCTTTCCAGCTCTTGTTTTCGCAAGAAAAGAGAATCAAAACGCTGCTCCTCTTTATGTAGGCTCGGCAAGATCGGTCGAAGGCATCGATATGGTCGACATGCTGCGTCAGTGCGCTCCGCTTCTCGAAAGATATGGTGGCCACAAGATGGCGGCAGGACTTTCACTAAGAGAAGACGCCTTCCCGGCGTTCTCAAGAGCCTTCTCGCAATTAGCGGCAAGGGCCTATGAGGACAGATCTCCGCAGACACGCCGCAGATTTGATATCTCCTGCGCGGTGGACGAGCTCCTGACGGAAAGATATCTCAATATATTCAAGTATCTCGATCCTTTTGGCCCCGGCAACGAAGCGCCGGTATTCTTCGACCAACAATCAAAAATTGTCGACGCGCGGACAGTTGGCCGTGAGATGGAACATCTACAGGTGAGTATTCGTGGCAGATATGCAAATCACAAAGGAATAGGATTCGGCCTTGGCAAGAAAATCTCTGAGGTGCAGAGCAACCCGACGCGCTCTCTGCTCTATAGTCCGACAGTAAACCGTTTTCGCGGAACGGTCAGTTGGCAGGTACGAGTTATAGATCTTTGATTCGAGGCAAGGGAGGGCAGGGGGGGGAGCGAAATTGATGGTCATGCATGGTCTTGCTTTAGATTGATTTACCCAAAGCAACTACAAAGAAATCTCCCAAGGGTAGGCCACCTGAGCCTGTACTCTTCGTTGTGAACGATGTGATAAGCCAAATAGCACGAGACCAAAATTGCTGACGTTTTGATATTGCCCAAAACACTCCCTTTTGTTTTTCAAAATTTGAAACACAGAAACTTCGCTGGACTCTTTGAAATGCCATCGATCGGTTCCGGAAATGCTCGAAACTGGATTAACAAAAGAGGCATCGTTGGATCTGCAACATATCATGGGCCACAAGACTGGAGATTGTCATGTGTGCAGCCGAGCCGCAGAAATCGTACCTCATGTGTAATCTCTGACCAAAATCTCAATGCATGGAGATATTCTTGCCGTTCAGAGATAGATGGCGCATCTCTCGACACCGACATAAGACCTTTGCCCCTCTCAAAAACCACAGCGTAGTTGCGACTCGAAAAACACGCCATATAGCTTGAAATTACATAAATTAATGACACTATCAATCTGTCTTGACGTATATTTATAATATTATACATAATATAAATTATGCGACATTAGGTTATTTCTTTGATTGGCGAATAGAATTCTCTCCCAAAAGGCTCGAGCCCTGCGCAGCGAACAGTTTTCTTCTGCGCGCAACAATGCTATAAGAGAGTGCCCTGCCCCGCCGACAAACATCAGCAAGAGAATTTACATGATCGACAAAGGGCGCTTTGTGACGCAATCGGGCTTGAAACAACAATGCCCCTCATTAGACTACGTTTAGCGCCTGTATCTGCCAGAAGCCTCAATAGTTCGGGATATAATAACCAGGCGGGCCTCTTCTTGGTCTGAACAAGGCGCGTTACCAGGACACATGTCAAGCAACACCTTGCGCAGATCCTCGCCAAAAGGCCCTGCTTGGCAATTCGCGGAGCTCTCAGCCTCGCCTGCCACCCCGAACAAAGGTTTTTTGCAAAAACTACGAAAACCACCTCTAAACACGTCTATAACAGTATTCCCACAGATCGTTTCTTAACGTAAATCACCACCACCCGAGCGCACTCTTGACAAGAGTACCCGAGACCGCAAGGAACACCTCATCTGCCCGGGACAGGTGATCTCTGGAGGACATATGTCACGCGATATCTATCAGGAACCGCTGGTCAGCCGCTACACGTCACCCGCCATGCAGCGACTTTTTTCCGACAAGACACGCTTCACCACCTGGCGCCGTTGCTGGCTGGCACTTGCCGAGGCCCAGTACGAACTCGGTTTGACCGATCTCATCGACGAAGCCATGCTTGAGGAAATGCGCGCCAATGTCGAAAATATCGACTACGACATAGCCGCCGCTAAAGAGCGTGAGATTCGCCACGATGTCATGGCGCATGTCTATGAGTTCGGCCTCAAGTGCCCCCGGGCGGCAGGCATTATCCACCTCGGTGCCACCTCGCAGTTCGTCGTCTGCAACACCGACCTCCTGGTGCAGAAATCTGCCATGGAACTCATCCGCGCGGCACTGTTGCAGGTCATCGCCAACCTCGCCCGCTTCTGCGAAACCCACAAGGGCCTGGTGACTCTCGGCTATACCCACTATCAACCAGCCCAGCCGACTACCGTCGGTAAGCGCAACACCCTCTATCTGCAAGATCTCATCATGGACCTGCAGTATGTCGACACTTTCCTCGGGCAGATTAAAGCCCGCGGCGCCAAGGGCACGGTTGGCACCCAGGCGACCTTTCTCGAGCTCTTTGCCGGAGATCACAAAAAAGTTCGTCAACTCGATCAGTTGGTTGCAGAAAAATTAGGTTTTACATCAACCTTTCATGTCACCGGGCAGACCTATACGCGCAAGCTTGACATGAAACTCTGCGAGACACTCGCCGGTATTGGCGCCACAGCTCATAAATTCGCCGTCGATCTGCGGCTGCTCTCCAACCTCAAGGTCCAGGAAGAGCCATTTGAAAAAAATCAGACTGGATCTTCCGCCATGGCCTATAAACGCAACCCGATGCGCTCCGAGCGTATGACCGGTCTGGCGCGCAAGCTCATGCAGTTGCCGCAAAATTTCGCTGCGACCTACAGCAATCAGTGGTTCGAGCGAACCCTGGACGATTCGGCCATCCGCAGAATGGATCTTCCGCAAAGCTTTCTTCTCGCTGATGCAATTTTAAAGTTGTTTGTCAACATTACATCGGATATGGTTGTTTATCCGAATCAAATACGAAAACATCTCGAAGCCGAACTTCCTTTCATGGCCACGGAAAAAATCCTCATGGAAGCCGTCGCCAGAGGAAAAAGCCGGCAAGAGATGCATGAACTCGTCAAGGTCCATTCCGTTGCCGCCGGCAGCGCCGTAAAAGAAGATGGCAGGGAAAACGATCTGCTGCGACGCCTCGCCGCCGACAGTGAAATCCCCTTCACCCTCGATGAGCTGACAGAAATGGTGCGTAACAGCGAGCAATTTGCGGGCCGCGCCAAAGAGCAAACGGAAGAGTTTCTCGAGGAGGTCGTCTTACCCCTGCTCGCCGAGAACCGTGAACGCATCGGCAAGAGCGACGCAACCCTTACCGTTTGAGCTCATGAGCCGTCTCGATCACCTCTATTTACGCATCAGGCCGGATCGTTTTCATTTCCTCAAGTTCATCCTCGAAGGTTACGATAATCTTGCCGTACTTTCGTCGCAAAAGGGCATTCCTGGGTTGGTCGTCATCCGCCACCCCAGGGAGAGGCGGCGAGAGCTGTTCACTTTGCTGGCGTCCATCGCCGTGACGCTTGCCTGAATACGGAAACTCAGTTTATTTGCTATCACAGACACATGGCGAAAGCATTTTTCATCAAGACCTTTGGCTGCCAGATGAACCTCAGGGATTCGGAGATCATGGCCCAGACCCTCTCCAGCCAAGGATATGTGGAGAGCATGAGCTACCAGGATGCCGACCTGATCATCCTCAACACCTGCTCCATCCGCGCCAAAGCGGAACAAAAGGTTCTCAGCCTTCTTGGCTACCTGCGTAAGACGAAATCGGCCAGGCCGGGAATGGCGCTGGTGGTCGCCGGCTGCGTCGCCCAGCAGGAGGGGGTGCGCTTGCTTGAGAAGATGCCCCATGTCGACCTCGTCATCGGCACGCAGCACATCTATGGACTGCCTGCCCTGCTCGATGCAGCGCGACAGGGTGGTCCGCGCATCGTCACCGCCCTGCACGACGATTACCAGATCCCATCCCTGCTGCCTCCCACCGGGGAAATGGCTGGAAAACTCCCCCTCCCCCACTCTCCCAGAGGAAGCCATAGCCGCTTCGTCACCATCATGCAAGGCTGCAACAATTTCTGCAGCTATTGTGTGGTGCCATATACGCGGGGACGCGAAGTTTCACGACAGGTCAATGAGATACTTGAAGAAATAGAGACATTGGTCAAACAGGGGGCGCAGGAAATCACCCTTCTTGGGCAGAACGTCAATTCCTACGGCAGGACCAACGACATAGGCAGAGGCAGCGCTGCCTATTCCTTCCCCGACCTCTTGCGGGAAGTGTCGGCGATCGCAGGACTGCGCCGTCTGCGCTTCACCACGTCCAATCCGAAGGACTTCGGCGAAGAATTGATGCGCTGTTTTGGCGAATTACCCAACCTCTGCCCGCAACTGCACCTTCCGGTACAATCGGGCTCGGACAAGATACTCACGCTCATGAATCGGCGCTATAGCGTCAGGGAATATCTCGACAAGGTGGAGCGGTTGCGGCAGTACTGCCCTGACATCACACTAACTACTGATATTATCGTTGGTTTTCCTGGAGAAACCGAGGCCGACTTCCAGGAAACCATGGAGCTACTCGACACAGTACGCTACCATGGCTCCTTTTCTTTCAAGTACTCCGACCGCAAGGGAACCAAGGCAAGCGGATTGACGGACAAGCTCGACGAGCGTGTCAAGGGGGAACGATTGACTCGTTTTCAGCGGCGGCAAGATGAGATCAGCCTGGAAAGAAACCGCGAATACGTGGGAACGACAATGGAAATTCTCATTGAGGAAGTCGTGGGAGGGGAGCTTCGTGGCCGAACCGTGACCGACCACATCGTCCACGTCAAGGATTGCCCTGCCCCGCCAGCTCCCGGAGCGAGCGCTCTCGTCTCTATCACCCACGCTGGCCAGCACTCGCTCAGTGGGGAATGGATTACACAAGAACAATAAAGCTCGAAACTACATTAGATAATTGAGAGCACCTTACTGTTTTCAGGAGTTTTCCTCCTCGCCTCTCTCCGTTTTAGCAGTATCCCCCGCCCCCTCTTCCGGCAATGCCGTTGATTCCATCCCCGGCAATGGCAGGAGCTGTTTTTCGGTAAGGTCGACCTTGCCGGTAACCGCGACAATACGGCGGATGCCGCGATTGGCGACACGTCGCCCCTTGGCCGCGGCATTTTTGATGAGATACTCGCTGAAGGCGATCTCCATGCTGTTGGTTTTTGCCCGCAACGAGGGCACCAGGGAAATCTTCACAAAGCTGTTGTCGCCAAAATCGAGATAGAGAATTTTCGAGCGCTTGTGCTCGGGGAAGAGGCGGTACTCCTTTTCGAGGATAAAACTCGGCATGGCGAACCGCTTGACGTAGGCGAGGTTTTCCGCGCCGTCACGATAGATGATATTGAACACCAGATCCTTCTGCACCACCCCGAACCAGAGGAGTTCATTGCCGACATAGAGCTTCTCGGTTACCGAAATGACCTTATAGAGACCGTCGCTGAAGAGGAGGAAGAGCTTATCGTACTCTGAGCAGGGCACCACCAGGTCTTCGCCGGGATGTTCCTCCTTGATCTGATGGCCAAGAAACCCGCTCTCGCGATTGTACACGGTGAGCAGGTTGGAGATGGCCACCGACCGTGCGGTGACCTCGGAAAAGGTCGTCAATTCCGAGCGCCGTGGATAGAAGTGACCATAGCGGCGCAAGAGATCATCGAGGAAAGATATCGTAAATCCCGTCATATCTTTCAAAGATTTGACAATTTCCTTGATTCTCTTGCGGATCTCTTTGATCTCCCTCTCCTGGCGATTGATATCGTAGCGGGAAATGCGCTTGATGCGGATTTCGAGGAGGTGTTCGATGTCCTCTTTGGAGAGCGGCCGCATCAGGCGTTCGGCATAGGGGACGAAGGACTTCTCCACGGTGGCGACGACGGCCGCGTAGCTGGTCTGTTCTTCGATATTTTTATAGAGCCGTTCCTCGATGAAGATCTGTTCGAGGATCTTGCCATGCAGTTTCTCTTCGAGCCGCGCCTGCTCGATATGCAGCTCTTTTTCCAGGTCGTCCTTGAGCCTTGCAGTATTGAGGCGCAACACCTCGCTGACCGTCGAGGTTTCCGGCGTGGCGCCGTTGATCAGGGTGAGGTTGGGGACGATCGACACCTCACAGTCGGTGAAAGCGTAGAGCGCCTCGATGGTGTCGCGGGCATAGATGCCGCGCGCCAGCTTGATCTCGATCTCGACGTTCTCGGCGGTATAGTCGTTAATGGAGACGATTTTGATCTTGCCAGCCTTGGCGGCCTTTTCGATGGAATCAGTCAGCGACTGGGTGGTGGTGGTATAGGGGATCTCCTTGATAACAATGGTCTTTTCGTTCTGCTCCTCGATCTTCGCCCGACAACGGATCTTGCCGTTGCCATCCTCGTAGCTGCCAACATCGACCAGCCCGCCCTGAGGAAAATCGGGATAGACGGTGAAGGGCTCGCCGCGAAGGATGTTCTTTTGCGCCTCGAGGAGTTCGCAGAAGTTGTGCGGCAAGATCTTGGTGGCCATGCCAACGGCGATACCCTCCGCGCCCATCATCAGCAACAAGGGAATCTTCGCCGGGAGAGTCACCGGCTCCTTCATGCGCCCGTCGTAGGAATCGACGAAGGTGGTGAGATCCTTGTTGAAGAGGATCTCCCTGGCCAGGGGCGTGAGGCGGCACTCGATATAGCGGGCGGCGGAAGCGCGGTCGCCGGTATAGATATTGCCGAAATTCCCCTGCTGTTCGATGAGATAGCCCTTGTTGGCGAGATTGACCAGGGCGGCAAAGATACTCTGGTCGCCATGGGGATGCAGCTTCATCGTCTCGCCAACGACGTTGGCCACCTTATGGAAGCGGCCGTCATCCATATTGAACAGGGTCTGCAGGATGCGGCGCTGCACCGGTTTGAGCCCGTCCTCCACCGCGGGGATGGCCCGCTCGCGGATGACATAGGAGGTGTATTCGAGAAAATTCTTGTCGAACAGTCGATGCAGTTTTCCGGGATGCGCTTCCATAACTCAGTTGGCCGTGGAGGTAAGACTCGTTTGCGGGCGGCGACGGGGCCCGGGTCAGTCGGTGAGGATCAGGTGGTCCATGATATATTTGCGTCGTGCCGGCGTATTCTTGCCCATGTAGAACGACAGCACCTGATTGACTTCGCTGAGGGAATCGAGGGTGACGCTTTTCAGGCGAATGTCCGGTCCGATAAACTGCTTGAACTCTTTCGGCGAAATCTCCCCCAGACCTTTGAAGCGCGTGGTCTCGACGTTGCCAGCCTTGCCGGCGGCCAGCCTCTCGGTCGCCTGCTGCCTCTCGCGCTCCGAATAGCAGTAGACCGTCTCCGCCTTGTTGCGAACGCGAAAGATCGGCGTCTCGAGGATATGGATATGGCCTAGTTTGACCAGAGGCTCGAAGTAATGGAGAAAGAAGGTCAGCAGCAAGTTGCGGATATGCAGGCCGTCGACGTCGGCATCGGTGGCGAGGATGACCTTGTCGTAACGTAAATCGCTGATCGATTCCTCGATATTGAGCGCCCGCATCAGGGCGTACATCTCCTCGTTCTTATAGAGGACCGCCATCTTCTGCCCGTAGACATTGAACGGTTTTCCCTTGAGGGAAAACACCGCCTGGACCATCGGGTCGCGCGAGGAGACGATGGAGCCGGCCGCCGACTGTCCCTCGGTGATGAAGACCATGTTCTCCCGACCGGGCTGCGATGGCTTGTCCTTGCTGGGGTGATACTTGCAATCCTTGAGCTGATCGATCTTGAAGGCCACCTTCTTGGCGTTGGCGCGGGCCTCGGAGCGAACGCTCTGCAGTTCCTTGCGCACATCCTCGTTGCGCAGGATCTTCTCGATGAGGATCTGCGCCGACTCGGTGTCCTTGTAGAGAGCGCTGGACACGGCATCGCGCACTTTGCCGACGATCCACGAGCGGATCTCGGTGTTGCCGAGCTTGTTTTTCGTCTGCGACTCGAAGACCGGATCTTTGATCTTGATCGCCAGGGTCCCGACGATGCCGTCGCGAACATCGGTATTGACGAACTTTTTCCCAGAAAACTCGTTGATTCCCTTGAGAATTCCTTCGCGAAAGGCGGATAGGTGCGTGCCGCCCTCACTGGTGTACGTGCCGTTGACGAAGGTGTAATAGCAGTCGCTGAAGGTATCGGTGTGGGAAAAGGCGAACTCCAGAGTGGCGTCGCGGTAGTAGATGGGGCGGTAGAGCTGCGCCCCGCCAAGTTCCTTATCGAGCAGGTCGAGCAGGCCGTTGGCGGAATGGAAGACCTTGCGGTCGAAGTGAATCTTCAGTCCGGCGTTGAGATAGGCGTAGCGCCACAGCCGCTTCTCGACGAAGGTGGGGTCGAAGGCGAAGCCGGGGAACATTTTCTCGGAAGGCAGAAACTCGATGCAGGTGCCGTTCTTCTCCTCGGTATCGCCTTCACTCTTTTCGAGCAGTTTGCCATCGGCAAATCTTGCCGACGCAAATTTCCCATCTCTATAAGCGGTTACAATAAAATGTTCAGAAAGAGCATTAACTGCCTTGGTGCCAACGCCATTCAAACCGACGGAGAACTGGAAGACTTCGGTATTGTATTTCGCTCCTGTGTTGATGGTCGAGACGCAATCGACGATCTTGCCGAGCGGAATGCCACGTCCAAAGTCGCGTACCGTCACCAGACCCTTGGCGCTGATAGAGATATTGATACGCTTGCCGGCACCCATGATGAACTCGTCGATGGCGTTGTCAACCACCTCCTTGAGGAGGATATAGATGCCATCGTCGGCATTGGAGCCGTCTCCAAGCCTGCCGATATACATCCCCGGGCGCTTGCGGATATGATCCAGCGAGCTCAGGGTTTTTATCTTGCTTTCGTCGTATACTGCTGTAGAAGCGTCCATAATCTCATTTTGCAAAATAATTCTCGGGATGCCATTGCCGCGGCCATCTTATTGCATTTGACGAGCGACCGCAAGCTTCGGCAAACTTCCCCGACCAGTGCCCTACCCTGTGATAAAGCCACCTCCGCATATGTTCTTCGCCAACTCGCCTGAACTGCCGGCACACCTCAGGGCGAGCCGTGGCGCTTCCACTCTCCGATATACAAATACTCCCACCGACCTTGTGTGAAAGTCCGATCACATCATCCTGATGCGCTCGCAGTCAGGGCAGATCCAGGTCGGACCGTTGCTGATACCCCATTTGTTCTCCTCGAAGCACTCCTTGCAGATCATAAACCCACAGGGACAGCTCCAGCAGAACACCTGTTCCTTCTTGCAGCAGTGGCAGACGTAATTGCCGCTGCGGCGCTTGCGATAGCCGCCGCTATTGGGCTTGCCGTTCATGACGTCTCCCCCTCGACCCAGTCGGCATAGGCCTGACTGGCAACCGCCACCTCGTCACCGAGGATCTCCGGGACCTGATAGGGGTGCTCCTCGCGCAACAGTTCCTCGACCTGCCGAAAGAGGCTGTGCCGGGTCTTCAGGGTGAGCAGGTACTCTGCAGCGGTGACGGTCTCGCCCTGCCAGCGGTAGACGCTGGTCAGCGGGCCTGAGATCTGGGCGCAGGCGACGAGGCGACGCTCGAGGAGCAGCGCGGCCAGCCGCTCGCCATCCTCCTTGTGCTCGACCGTCGTGGTAACGACGAAAACGGTCTTATTCATAGTGTCTTCTGCTGGTTGAATATGGTATAGAGGGACTTTCCGACCCCCCTGCCATCCCCGACCCGGGCAGGGCACGGCGGGGATTATCCGGCCAGGGGGCAGATCCCATATCCTATGAGGTGAACGATGTATCTCGTCGTCGATATCGGCAACTCCCACACCGTTACGGGGATGTATGATGGTGAGCGGCTCGTCGACCAGTGGCGGCTCAAATCCGATGCCAAGAGCACCGCCGACGAACTGGCCATCCGCTACCACAGCTTATTCGCCATGGCCGGAATAGACAAGGGGAAGATTCGCGGCATCGTCATCGCCAGTGTCGTCCCCACCTTGGAGACAGCCTGGCTGGCCTGCTGCCGCCGTCACTTCGCCACCGAGCTTGAACGCGATATCGTCGTCGTCTCTTACGACCGTCTCAAGCCCCTGATCAACGTGGCGCTCGACAACCCCCAGGAGGTTGGCGCCGACCGCCTCGTCAACGCCATCGCCGCCCATCATCTCAAGCCCTGCAAGCAGATCGTCATCGACTTCGGCACGGCCATCACCTTCGACTGCGTCACCGAAGACTGCACCTACCTCGGTGGAACCATCCTCCCGGGCATCGCCATCTCTCTCGAAGCCCTGGCGAGCAGGACCGCCAAACTGCCGCATATCGACGTCTCCGAAGCCCCGCCACGGATCATCGGCAAGTCGACGGTCCAGGCCATGAAGAGTGGCATTCTCTATGGCTACGGGGCAATGATCGACGGCCTGGTGGGCGGCATAAGAAAAGAAATGGCGCCTGCCCCAGGAGAGGCCTTCCGGGTCGTGGCCACCGGGGGCATGGCAACCCTGATTGCCCCCTTCTCCTCGGCAATCGACCTTATCGACCCCATGCTGACCCTGACCGGCCTGTCGGTCATCTACCGCAAAACCGTCCTCTCATGACAGTATTGCTCATGCCACGGCCCCTGCGGCCCGGCGACACCATCGGCGTCGCCGCCCCCGCCGGTCGGCCGGCACATCCCGAGCGTCTCGCCGCGGGGGTGAGAGCCCTCAATGAGATGGGCTATGCCGTGCGCCTGCCCGCCGAGCTGTGGCCCGGCCAAGAATATCTCGCCGGCAGCGACCAGCGCCGGGCAGACGAACTTCATGCCCTGTTCACCGACGCCAATGTCGCAGCGATCATCGCCGTGCGCGGTGGTTTCGGCTGCCTGCGCCTGCTCCCCTTTCTTGACGCGAGTCTCCTTGCCGCCCACCCCAAGCTGCTGGTGGGTTTCTCCGATATCTCCATCCTGCTCAACCATCTCGGCGTCCATTTCGGCATGGTCTCTCTGCACGGTCCGGTGCTGACCAGCCTCGGCGATGCCTCCCCCGCCGCACGGCAACGACTGCAGCGCTGCCTGCAGGGTCACTGGCACGAGCCCATCGACATCACCAGCCGCATGGTGCTGCGTCATGGGGATAGGGTGTCCGCCCCGCTGTTTGGCGGCAACCTGGCCAGCCTGGTCAGCCTGATCGGCACCCCCTTCGATTTTCCCTGGCAGGGCAAAGTGATTTTCCTCGAGGAGGTCAACGAGCCCCCCTACCGTATTGACCGCCTGCTCACCCAGCTCTTTCTGGCCGGCAAGTTCCGTGGCCTGGCCGGGCTGCTGCTCGGAGATTTCTCAGGCCTCTACGCTCCTGAAGACCAGCGCAACAGGCAATATCTCGACATGGTCCTGGGGCGGGTGGCGGAGCTCTGCGCAGGGGAGACCTACCCCATCTGGGCCAACATCCCCGCTGGCCATAGACACGACAACCAGACCCTGCCCTTTGCAGCGACCGTGCTCCTCGAGCCGGAAATTCCTCGACTTCTTTTCCCGTAGAGGCCAGCACTTCCCGGGCAACCCATTTGACTTGCCCGGCGATCCATGCTAAAGAACACCGACAGGCAACACCGTGCGCACCTGCCCTGTACCAAAAGAAATATCATGATATAAAGAGGATATATGAAAACTATCGCCATACGCATCGCCACCTTCGGCCTGGCCTGCTCTTTCTGGCTGGCACCGGCCATGGCCGCCGATTATCTCACCGTCACCTCCGACAAGGCCACCGTCAGAACCGGGCCGGGCAAAAACAACCCCACCTCCATGGAGCTTTTTCAAGGCTATCCCCTCAAGGTCGTCGACAAGGAGGGCGAGTGGTACAAGGTCAGCGATTTCGAGCAGGATTCCGGCTGGATCCACCAGAGCCTGGTCAAGAAATGCGACACGGTCATCGTCATTTCCGACAACAGCGTCAACATGCGTGCAGAACCCTCCACATCGGCAGCGGTAGTTGCCGATGTCGAGCGGGGCGTTGTCCTTACCAAGGTGGGCAGCAAGGAAAAATGGACGCAGGTTCGCCATGGTAGCGGAACCAGCGGGTGGATCTTCAGCCCGCTGCTGTGGCCATAAACATCCTATTTTCAGCCCCGACAGCAGTAAGATGAGGTCCTGGGCGGGCCGCAGCCAACCCCTCTCCCCTGCCGGATAGCGAGAGGCTTGACCTCGACTCCGGGTCCCTTGAACACCGTCACTTATCTCTCGCAGCCATGGCGAGCAGGGCCTCGATGCGCCTGTCCAGTGCCAGAGGCAGCCGCACTTCGACCTTTTTCTTGTTGGCGAACAGCAGGTAGCCGTGCTCGAGGGCATGCAGGAAGAGGTCGCGGGTAATCTCCACATCCTGACGACAATAATGACGGATGAGATCGATGCGCCCTTCCTTGTACCAGCGCAGCGACTGCAGACCATCCGCCATCTTTTTTACCCCCAGGGTATGTTCGGCGAGGCCGTTCAAGCTGATGCGATAGCCAAGGGCATTGTGGACCTCCTCGAGCAGGTCAAGCGTCGGCAGGCAATTGAGGTCGATGGAACTGTAGGCGGAGAGCACCAGATTGTCGAAGCGCCGGTTGTTGAAGCCGACGACGAGTTCGCTGCCGGCAAGATGCTCGACCAGCCGCTCGGCCTCGTCTTCGAGATAGGTGATAAAATCCCCCAAGCGCGAATCATAGACCACGGCCAGCGCTAGCCCCATATTGTCGGCGCGGTGCCAGCCGCCTGCCTCCTCCGCCGACCTTTGGGTCTCCACATCGAAGACGACGAAATGCTCCGGCAGGGCCGCCAGGCCCCGAGGCGATACTTGCAGCGGGGCTTGAGACGGCGCCGTGGCGAGGACGTGGGGCACAGGAGGCACGGCAGGCACCGCCTTTGCCTGCACCGACTCCCTGACCAGCAGCAACTCGAGCAAATAGAGGCAGGCCTTTTTATCTATCGGCCGGTTTCCCGAACCACAACGTGGCGAGTGGACACAGGAGGGGCACCCGTTCTCGCAGGGGCAGGTGGCCACCGTTTGCCTCGTCTGCAGGAGAAGCTCGTCGATCCTGGCGTAGGCTTCGGCGCACAGGCCGACCCCTCCGGGGTAGCCATCATAGAGAAAAATCGTCGCCTCCTCCGTCTGCGCGTGCAGCGGACAGGAGATTCCGCCGATATCGTTACGGTCGCAGAGCACCAGCAGGGGAAAGAGGGCGATCATGGCGTGTTCCAGGGCGTGGATGGCCCCCATGAAATGGTATTTCTCCTTTTCGCAGAGGAGAACGATCTCGGCAGGGATGACGAGCCACAGCCCTTCGCTCTCCATGGTCTGCTCGGGCATGTCAAGGGGGACTGTGGTTACCAGCTTCTGGGTATGATTGTTGCGTTTCTGGTAGCCGGTGACCCGCTCGGTGACGCGTACGCGACCGAAGTGCACCGCGGCGACAAAAGTCCCTTTGGAACTCTGGGTTGCAAGAATTTCCGTTCGTTTGTCGCTGGTTGGCCGGGTGAAGTAACTCGGGCTGTGACGTCTGGCGACGATCTCGCCATCGTCGAGGGAGAAACGTTCCACCACCCAGGTGGTGGCGCGATGGAGGTAGACTGCTCCCTGGTGACACTCCTTGATAGCCCGGCCGCTGTCAATTTCGCCAATGATCTCGCCGTTCTCACCATCGATGATGACCATCTGACGGCCAGCCCCGCGCAGGCTGACATCACGCTGCGGCAAGGTGCGCGAGGCAATCCAGCGCTCGCCGTCGGCGGTCTGCAGGAGAAATTTCGCCTCTTCCAGCCGCTGCACCGCCTGACGCCGTTCCTCGTCTTCAAGGAGAACCTCATCCCGCCGCAAGGGCAACTCGGCGGCGGCACATTGCAGATGCTGCGCCATCACCGCCGGGTTGCCGGGGTTGAGCACCGCCGCTTCCGGCGAGCGGGCGAAGAAATCTTCGGGGATGCGCATGAAGTGCTGATCGAGGGCATCCTCCTGGCCGATGAGGACTGTTGCCGAGGGGCGCATGCCCCGCCCCACCCTGCCGCCCCGCTGCCTGGTGGCCATGATCGAACCGGGATAGCCGACGAGCAGGCAGAGGTCGAGGTCGCCGATATCGATACCCAGTTCCAGCGCCGAAGTCGCCACCACCCCGAGCAGTTCGCCACTGAACAGCAACCTCTCGATATCGCGCCGTTCCTCGGGAAGGAACCCGGCGCGGTAGGCGCTCAGCCGCCCCGCCAGGGGGCCAAGGCGCGGCGCGGTCCACATGCTGATCAACTCGGTCATGCGTCGCGACTGGGTGTAAACGATGGTGCGCAGCCCCCGCTTTATCGCCGCCTCGAGCAGCTGGCTGGCGGCATGGGCGGCGCTGTCCCAGGGGTTGAGCAAGAGCATGTGGCGCTCGGCACCGGGGGCTCCCGAAGTCGTGACCACCTTCACCTCCCTGCCCAGCAACCTGCCGCCGAGTTCGCCGGGGTTGCCGACGGTGGCCGAGAGCAGCACGAAGATCGGCGAACTGCCGTAATGTTCGGCAAGGCGCTGCAGGCGGCGCAGCACCCAGGCCATGTGGCTGCCGAAAATGCCGCGGTAGCTGTGCACCTCGTCGACCACTACGTAGCGCAGGCGCGAGAAAAATTCCTGCCAGCCCTGATGATAGGGGAGCAGGGACAGATGGAGCATCTCGGGATTGGTGAACAGCACCCGCGGCGGGTCGTCCTTGATGCGTCGCCGCAGAGCGCTGCCGGTGTCGCCATCGAAAAGGGCGGCGAGGCGTGGATGCCGGCTGCGCTCCCCCTCCGGCAGCCGCCCAAAGAGCGTGCACAGCCCCTGGTATTGATCCTGGGCGAGGGCCTTGAGGGGGAAGAGGTAGAGCGAGTGGCCGGGGGAGTCACCGAGGAGGTCATCGACCACCGGCAGGTTGTAGATGAGGCTCTTGCCCGAGGCGGTGGGCGTTGCCACCACCACGTCATGGCCGGCGCAGATGAGCTCTATCGCCTCCGCCTGGTGGCTATAGAGTCGGTCGATACCCCCTTGTTGAAGAGCACGCCACAAGACCGGGGAGAGCGATGGCGTGGAACCGGCAAAGGCCGCCGGCAGCGCCGCCGTGGTGCGCTGACAGACTACCTGCGGCCCGAACTTACGGGAGCTTTTCAGGGCGTCGAGGTATTCGTCGAGGGTGGCGGGCATCGCTTCGGAAAAGGTGGCGACCGCCAGAGGAGGCGGATAGCTCTTGCCGGGAGGAGAGAGAACGGATATTTTGCACAGGCCATCGCCCAGCCACCCTCCGGCCCGCAGCCGCCGGGCGGGCCGGGGTATTCCATTTTTGTCAGCGGGCAGCCATCATGAAAACTCTTGCCACCCTCGGCCCGATCGCCTCCGACAGCTATCGCGCGGCGCGCACCTACCTCCCCGATGGGGAGATCATCCTCTTCTCCCGTATCGCCGACGTACTCGCCGCGTACGGAGAAGGCCGGGCCGATCTGGCGCTCATCCCTGTCTACAACACGCGCGAGGGAGAGGTAAAGGACTATTTCCGCCTTGTCTCGAAAATGGACAAAGGCCACTGGCGCGACAACGTCGTACTGCCGATCAACCTCTCCTTAGGCACCAGCGACGACGCCGTCGACGGCTCAGCCATCGCCACCATCGTCGGACGAAACTCGGTATTCCGCCAGTGTGACGAATATATCGAGCGCAATTACCCGGAAGCCACCCTGATGGCGGTGCACGACATCGAAGCGGCCATGGCCGCCATCCGTCACGAGGGACGAAAGGGCTTCGGGGTCATCGACTCCGAGGAACTGCTCCTGCGCCACGGCTTTTCCTTGGTGGCCCGCGAGGTGGTATCCCATAACCGGACGCGCTTCGCGGTGATCGGCGACACCCTCGGCGCCGCCACCGGCTTCGACGCCACCGCCTTGATGACCCGACCATTGCGTGACCGCGTCGGCCTGCTCGCCGACATCCTCGGCGAGTTCACCCGTCGCGGCATCAACATCCTCGACCTGCAGTCGGAAAACGATATCAAGACCCAAAAACTGCAGATCTACGTCGAGGTCGAGGGGCATCAGCAGGACGAACAGATGCAGCAGGCCTTGCGCAACATCGAACGAGGCGTCATCCACGAGCCTGGCGCACTGCGCATTCTCGGTTCTTTTCCTCGCGTCGAGATGCGCGTCAAGCAGATCCGCAGCTTCGGCTTCATCGGCAGCGGGGACATGAGCAAGTGGTTCGCCGAGCGCCTCAACAACGAGGGCTACAAAACCCTGATCACCGGACGCAGCACCGCGCTCACCCCGGCGGAGATGATCCCTCGGGTTGATGTGGTGGTGGTGTGCGTGCCCATTTCGGTGACCGCCGCCACCATTCGCAACTACGGCCCCCTGCTGCGGAGCGGGCAAGCGCTGATCATTCTCGCCGGCGAGTCGGAAAACACCATCGCCGCCGCCCTCGAGGCCACCGGAGAAGGCGTCGAGGTGATGTTCGTGCATAACCTCTGGGGCCCGCAGGCGCTGACCATGAAGGACAAGAACGTCTCGGTGGTGAGGACACCGCGCAGCGGCGCCTTCTCCAGCGAGTTCGAGGCGTTCCTCTACAAGCACGGCGCCGACATCTGCCATGACAGTGCCGTCAGGCACGACCTCCTCATGGGCATCGGCCAGAAACTGCCGACCACCATCTCGGTGGCCCTGGCCAAGACGCTGCGCGAATTCAGCATCGACTGCGACGACATCGGCAGCCATTCTACCCTGACCTCCCTCTATGGCATCCTCGCCATGGCCAGGGTGCACAACCAGAATCCACGCACCTATGCGGAAATAATGGCCACCGCCGGAGAGGGCCGCAAGATCGTGCGCGCCTTTGCCAACAACCTCCTGCAGCTCATCGATCTTGCCGAAGCAGGCGACATCGCAGAACTGGCGAGAGTCATGGACAACAACCGCAGCTTCCTCCCCCCCACCTTTCTCAGCCGCCACATGAAGCAGGCCAAGGCCGTCGATGAGGTGATCAACAGCCCGGCCATGAAAGGTTGATATTGCCGTTGTAATTTGTCATCCGGGTCTTATAGTTGGCCAAGTGCCCGCAACCACCCCATATCGCCATCGCCCCGAGACAGGGAAGCGAGGGCGGCCACGGGTCCCCATATTTTCAAGGAGTCTTCCCCTCATGTTTCGCGATTACAGTTTTCTCGATGAAGTCAAGGTCTGCCCGCACTGCAACACCACTATGTCCTGCTGCGAGGCGCCACCGATCCACATCGGCGACGGCCTTGGCTGGGGCTCGGAGGTCATGTTCATTTGCCTCAACGATTATTGTCCCCTGTTTCTCAAGGGTTGGGACCATATCGAGAGCAAGTATGGCCACCACGCCTCGTACCGCTACATGGAGCTGCCCAAGAGCAAGGAGGGCAACGTCATGATGGTCGGCAACGCCGACGCCTTCAAGGCCTGCGTCATCGACCGAGATGCATTGCGTCTGCAAAACGAGCGTTATTACAAGGAGAAGGAGGCCAAGGAGGCACTGGCCACCTGCGTCGAAAAGCATGACCTTCAGCCACCGCTGACGCTGATACTCGACGATGCTGTGGCGAAAGACGACCGCATGCTGGCGCTGGAAGTACTGGAGAAACTGAATGACCTCTCCTGCATCGACCCGCTCCGCAATCACAAGTTCCGCGACCCCTCCGTGGAGTTCGCCGTCGGCCAGAGCCTCGACAGAATTCTCAAAGCCAATTACAAGAAGGAGTGCCCGCACTGCATGGAGATCATCAAGCTGCAGGCGAAAAAGTGCATGCACTGCAAAGAGGAGCTCTAACGATTTTGCCCTTGCAAAATGGTTGCCGAGCAGGTATATAGGACGGGTTTTTCAATACGTTCGCGAATTCGCGTGGTGGGCGTAGCTCAATTGGTTAGAGCACCTGGTTGTGGCCCAGGAGGCCGTGGGTTCAAGTCCCATCGCTCACCCCACCGATATTCGACAAAAGGCGGCATGTTGTGCCGCCTTTTGTTGTTTCTACTGTACCCCGTTCAGCCGACAAACCCCGGTTCCCCTCCTGTTGAGAAACGATGATGACAACGCTTCAGCCGTTCGATCGCCCTGACGTCACCGCCCGCCTGCTGCAACCGCCTCCTGCCGCCGAGCCCCTCGCGCCAGCTGAAAACAGCGAGGATATCACCCTGGCAGTAGACGGAGCGACTCTCACGGCGCGTTTCTACGAAGCAGCTAAAGGGAATCCGACATTGCTCTACTTCCATGGCGGCGAAGAATCGTGTGACACCTTCACCGACGAGGCGGAAGGCTACCGCGCCACCGGCCTCAATGTCCTCGTTTTTTCTTACCGCGGTTTCGGCGGCAGCACTGGCAACCCCTCCCTTGCCACCCTGCTTGGCGACGCCGACAGCCAATTTCTTCAGGCGATCGAGTGGCTGGGCTCCCGGGGGCACACCGCGCCGCTCTTTGTCTTCGGCCGCTCCCTCGGCTCATTATGCGCAGTCTCCATCGCCAGTGGCCACCAGGAAAAACTCAAGGGGCTGATCCTTGAGAGCGCCTATTGTCAAGGCAAAACCCTGCTTCAGGCCCTTGGCCTGGAAGAGGCGTCCCAGGCCGTCGCCGAAGGTGACAGCTTTGGCGTTCTCGAAAAGATGGGGACGATCAAGCTGGCTACCAGCATCTTCCATGGATCGAAAGATGAACTGGTGCCCATCCCCGAGGTAGAAAAGCTCCAGGCCTCATCGGCGGCCAAGACCAAACAGTTCCTGCTGGTTCCAGGAGCGCGGCACGGCAATGTCGCCAGGACAGCCGGCGCGCTCTACTACAAGGCGGTGCGCAGCTTTGTCGACACTGTCTGCGGCCTTAATACCTGGCGCGACCGGCGACGAAAATTCCAGGCCCAGAAAGGCGACGAGACGCGATGAAACGACAGAACTACCTCTCCTGGGACGAGTACTTCATGGCGGTGGCCCTGCTTTCCGCCCAGCGCAGCAAGGACCCCAACACTCAGGTGGGGGCCTGCGTCGCCAACGACCAGAACAAGATCGTCGGTGTCGGCTACAACGGCTTTCCCTGGGGCTGTTCCGATGACGAGTTGCCCTGGGAACGCCAGGGAAAGTTCCTCGACACCAAATACCCTTATGTCTGCCACGCGGAACTGAACGCGGTGCTCAACTCGATCTCCACCGACCTGCGCGACTGCCGCATCTATGTGGGTCTCTTTCCGTGCAACGAGTGCACCAAGGTGATCATCCAGGCCGGCATCAAAGAGATCATTTACCTCTCCGACAAATACAGCGACACCGATCAGGTCAAGGCGGCCAAGATCATGCTCGACAAATGCCCGCGCATCAGCTACCGGCGCCTCGAAACCTCCCTGCAGAGCCTGCTCATCAGCTTTTTGGCACCTGAGCTCTAACAGAGCCAGCCGCATAGGTGAGACGCCTCCATTGCTTCCTCCTTGTTCTGCAAACTGCACCTCGTCTGCAGAATACCTCGTTCTCTCCCAGACAAGGCCGCGTGCGATTTCAGAATTACGCACTTGACTGGCATCTGCATATCACTTGATGTGCGTGGCCAGCGAAGTCGAGGCCTGCGGGTGTTTTTTTGGAAATGGCAGCCAGAAAAAGCTCGGCATAATGGAACGTTGTGCCAATATGCAAAATGCAGCTTGCTTAATATTATACCGTTCGGTATATTTTAGCCATGGGCAAAGCAGAACGAACCAAAGACTTCATCATCCAGCAGGTGGCCCCGGTCTTCAACCGCAAGGGCTATGCCGCCACCAGTCTGAAAGACCTGACCGACACCACCGGGTTGAGCAAAGGAGCCATTTACGGCAATTTCGCGAACAAAGACGAGCTTGCCGTCCTCGCCTTCGAACACAACCTTTCCTTTATCAAAGATCGACTGAAGGAAAATATCATTGCAGGACGCACCTATCTTGAAAAGCTCCTCGCCTACCCAAACACCTTCCGGATCATTTACCGGCAGGTCATACAATCCGGCGGTTGCCCGATCGTCAACACCGCCATCGATAGCGGCGATGTCAACGACCAACTGCAGGCAGTGGTGCGTGCGGCGATCGACGAGTGGAAACGTGCCATCGTTTCTCTGGTTGAGGAAGGCATCGAGAGCGGCGAGTTTGCAAGAAACAGCAATGCGGAAAATACCGCCCGGGTGCTGATTTGTCTTGTCGAAGGCGGATACGCCATGACCAGGGCAACCGGCGATGAGGGCTATATGGAGCAGGCCTTGTCCCAGGTTGAAGCGCTTCTTATGACACTGCCGAAAAAGATCGATAACGATGCCGAGTGGAGATTGATATGAGCGATGCCGACGTGGGAACAACCGAGGAGATGAATACTCTCAAGAAACTCTGGTGGCTGCATGACTCCTACTGGCATGCAACCGCAGTCAGAGAACTGGGGGAAGAGCGCGCCAACAGGCTGAACATCCAGGCAAATGAGCTCTTTTTTAGAAAATACACCCTGATGTTACTGAAATCCGGCCAGATACAGAAGCCGGAGAACATCCAAGACCTGGTTGCCATCTTCAGAAAGATCTGGGCGAACTGCTTCTTTGATGACATGTACGTTCATGAGCCGATAACCATCGACGGCGACAAGGCGACCTGGATCGGACAACAGTGCAACGCCTTTGATTCGCTGCAAATTGCCAATATGACGAAGGGATATGCCTGCGGCTGTCAGGCAATACGTAACGGCGTCATGAAAGCGCTCAGGCTCGAGCCGGTGCATTCCATAGTGGAAAGCCTGGTCAACGGTGATTCGCGTTGTGTCATCACCTTTTCCTTCGTTCCTCAACGATAGCATTGCGACTCCGCAACACAGCATGAAACCGAACCCAGAGTACATCCGCAAGATACAGGATATCGTCAGCAAAGCCCCTTTTCCAAAACACATGTCCATGAACCTGATCGAGATGGATGTCGGACTGGCGAAAATCGAACTTCTCTTGAGCACGGTTCATTTACAACCCTTCGGGTTGGTACATGGCGGGGTCATCGCCACCCTCATCGACACGGCGACATTCTGGGCTGTGTTCATGAGCCTTGACGAAGATGCAGGCCTGGTGAACGTCGACCTCAAGCTCAATTATCTCCGGCCGGCCACCCATGGCAGACTTCATGCACAAGGTCGCAGTATCAAAGAGGGCAAATCACTCTGTTATTCCGAGGCGACAGTTTTCGATGACCTCGGCACCCTTCTCGCCCACGGCACCTCGACACTGATGGTCCTCCCAGGCAAGGGGCTCGATGTTGGGGAAAGAAAATTTCTCCCCGAATAAACTTTTCATGAGGCTGAGACTCCTTCCGGAGTGGTTGCCGCTGCAAACATCCCGCAAACGCCTATGACTCTCTTTCGTCTGTACCTCGCCGTCGCCTGGGTGATCCTGGCTGGTTACACACTGTTGGTTGGAGCCGAGCACGGTTGGCACCTTCTGCCGGTCTTCTTCGCCGATATCGCCGAAATGTCCTGGCCTGGCCAGTTCAACCTCGATTTCATGACTTTTCTCGGCCTTTCCGGAATATGGGTTGCCTGGCGGAACCGGTTCTCGACAGTGGGGATTGTTCTCGGCGTGGTCGCCTTTTTCGGTGGCATGATCTTTCTTGGTGCCTATCTGCTTTTCCTGAGCTTTCGTCCTGGCACTGACATCAGGGACGTAGTGTTCGGCAGCAGGCGTTCCGCATTCTAAACCCCTGAATTACACTCCAATGCCGTCTGCCACGAAGAAAGCAGAAGCCTTCTCTGAAGTGAAGCAATGTTCGATTCGCGCCCGATACATCTCCGCGGGCAGACACTCTCTGCACCGGTCTGAAAATTTTTAACGCTTGAAGCGCCTGCCCCTTTTGCCTGGTGGAATATCGTGTTGAGTGACTGCCTCGCCTTACACAGGCTATTCCTTCGATGTCGTGCGATAGAGTTCTGAGGGAATCGGGGGTGGTGCTGGCGAGCCGGACAGCCCTTCACGTCGTTTGTTGCCATCCCCCCCGCGCAGCTTTCTTCCCTTCGTCACCTGCTGGCGGCTGATTTCCTCGGCCAGGCTTTCTTCTTCTCGAGAGTGATTGTGCGTCGTTGCCTCAGGTGCAGCAGGAGTCTCGCCTTCAACTTGAACACTCGATCCTTCTTGAGTCTGTGCTGGCGCGGAGTGTATGATGGGGGGAGGTGGCGGCATATCCGGTTTGGTCAACAGCCCCACCGCCTGCTTTTTCCCCTTCGCCTTCGTTCCCTGAGTCTTGACATCGTAAATGGACAGGTGAAGTCGTTGCCCGCCCTTGTCGACGAGTTCGACCGAACGTTCTTGCACCTTTTCGACCACCCAACGCCCAGTTGTTTCGCCTCTTCCAAGCACCGTGGTGTTTTCTCCGGACGGGGACAAGGCCTGAGCAGAGCGAGTCCCATCCTGCAAGGTCAGACAAGCACGTCGCACCCCACCGATTTCGACAATGCCGCGCAACACGATGGTATTCTGTGCTTCTTGCGGAGGTGGAAAAGGCTCAGGAAGTACATCTGGCTGGGCAACGGGAGCCTGGCGACGTTGCGGGGAAAACAGATCCTTACTGTAGATACTGCTGAAATCTTCCTGGGCCAGACACTTGTTGAGCTCCGGCCAGAACATCGAACAGACCAGCAAGACCAGCGCACGAGATGCCAAGCGCCATGCCAAGGCCCCCTTCAGCATCTCCCAGCACCCCAGAAATGATTGCTTTTTCATTGTTGCCAAAAGGAAACCCCCGCAAACAACAGGCGCACTTTCATCGTTCTTCCTTTGGCACTGCCCCGTCACCATCTGTCGATGGTGACGCTTTTGCGCCTTTGGCCTCTTCGATAACATCCTTCAGCGCCTTGACACGGCCTACGAACTGAGCGGTGAGATCATCGACCTGTTCCTTGCTGCGGATAACATGGGGGGTGATGGCGATGAGAAGTTCGCTCTTATCCTTTGAGACCTGACTGCCGCCAAAGAGATAGCCAAGCACAGGGATATCCTGTAAGTACGGAATGCCTGCGCTGACTGCGTTTTGTGTCTGTTTGATCAGCCCGCCGATCACCACGGTCTGGCCATCATGGGCGACGAGATTGGTTGCCGCCTTCCGCTTTATAAATGCCGGAGACTCGGCGCCGCCGGTATCCCGACTGGAAACTTCGCTGTATTCTTGCGTGACTTCCAGGCGAACGACACCACTGTCGTTGATCGATGGCTTGACCTTGAGGATAAAGCCGGTTTGCCGGTACTGGATCGATTGCGTCGTCGAACCAGTGGCGGTGGTCGTCTCGCCGGTTTTGGTGGGCACCTCTTCCCCCGCCTCGATGGTTGACTCCTTGTTGTCCACCGCGAGGATGTTGGGGGACGCCAGCAAATTGGTGTCCGTCTTGCTCGCTATGAGTCGAATCAGACCTGCCAGATCTCCGGCAGAATCGAACAGGCCATAGGTCAAGCCCGACAAACCTTTGCCGAGAAGCGTGTCTTTTTCAAGATTCCCAAGCTCGCTGGGGAAAGACAGCGCGACATCGGAGGAATAT
The DNA here is from genome assembly GCA_024710585.1 of Desulforhopalus sp. Taxonomy (GTDB): domain Bacteria; phylum Desulfobacterota; class Desulfobulbia; order Desulfobulbales; family Desulfocapsaceae; genus Desulforhopalus_A. Next base: position 13,113 of record JANJUM010000084.1, on the reverse strand, counting down.
CGGTCCCCATTAAGAGTTATTTTTTTCTGCTTGAGCAGCCACTGAATGCCATATTCCATGCCGTCATTCAGTTTGACATCGACGATGATCACATCGATCATCACCTGTCGCGGCAAGATATCGAGTTTCTCGATAATATCGTTGATTATGGCATAATCCCGTGGAGATGCTTTTACCAGCAAGAGATTCAAGTCCTGATTGGGAATGAATCTGACGTCGCCACTCAACTCGACATCCCCAGTCTCCTCTTCAGATTGGGCTTCTGGCATCTCGGCTCTCTTGACCACCACCTTTCGTTCTTCCCCTTTAGGCGTCTTGGCACTCTCGTCGCCAAAGATCTCCGTCAACATCTTGGCGATATTTTCGGCACTATTATTTTGCACAGTATAGACATACAGCTTGCTACTTTTCCCGGCGTTGCCACGATCGAGTTCCTTGACGAAATGCCCTACAAGATCGAGGGCGCTCTGCCATTTGCTGATGACCAGAAGCCCCCCGATGGTTTTAAGCGGCATAATCTGAATGCCACCTGAATCGGTTCCAGGAAGACTGTACAATCCTTTGGCCTTGAAGATCTTTTCGAGGTCCTTGGTCAACTCGGCGACATCGGCATAAATAGGCGTATAGATGTTCCAGTAGAGATCCTTGAAGAAATCTGTGTCCATCATACTGATTATCTGCCGAATTTTCCGCAACACCTCCGGTGAATCTACAACGATCAGGCTGTTGGTCTTTGCTTCGGGCAATACGACGGCACCAGGTGACACAAAGTTGGCAATTATCTGCGCCACATGGCTCGGAGTGAGATACGACAGTTGAAAAACGCTGATTCGGTCACCCACAGACTTCCGCCCGCCGCCATCCTCACCGAAAACACTGGTAAAGCGACCACTTGCCCCTTTCTTGACCACTTTGATCATGCCGTTCTCGCCTTCGACAATGGCAATACCGTGCAGCTGAAACACCGCGTTGAGCAGTTCCATCAGCTGCTCGTCGGTATAACTTCCCTTGATATTGAGTGACATGGATCCCTGAATACCGGGTTCGATAACATAATTGCGGCCAAGCGCTTCACCGATGATATGGGCGAGCAGGGGTTCGATATCCATGTCATCGAGCACGAAATTTACCGGCTTCGCCTGATTCCTGTCGGCTGGCATGACCAGACCGCGATTGACGACAAGTGGCTTTGGTTCGAGTTCATCCTGGGCAAGAACTGGGCAGAATGGCCACAGTACAATCAAAGCACTGATGACCGAGGGACAGACGAACACGGAAAGACGAGAAAGAAGACGATTCATTGTGTGCTCAACGACGAGGGAAATAGAGTGCATGTAACTCCAACTGTATGGTCAGGCGCGAGGCCTCTACATCAACGTTCTGAATCTGCAAGGATTGCAGGCGACTATCCGGCAGCTTTTCGCGTATCTGTGTCAGCAAGGCGACGAGATTCTCGGTTTTTCCCTCCATGGATACACTGACCCCGAGGAGGTCTCTTCCCTCCCACTGCTTTGGCGTGACTCCGTTGTAGCTCACAACAGACATGCCAGCGCTTGTGCAGGATTCGGTGACCAGGCGCGCCAGCTGGCTATTTGCTGATTCCCGGCTTTCACCATCGACACCTCGGCCTGCCATCATCGCCATCTTTTGCTCCCACTCCTCCCTGCCTTCGAGTCGGGCATGGATCTCCCTCGTTTTCTCATTGAGTTTAGCGATATTCGATTCTCGCGCCGCTATGACCTGGGCGAGCTCATCATTGACGCCTGCAGACGGCAGGTAGAGATATCTGACCGTCATCAGCACACAAGCCAGGGGGATACCAAAAAAAATCACCGGGCTGTTGCTCACGTGCTGCAAACGTTGGACAAGCAACCGAACTGCGCCGATCATCTCTCGTCACTCCCCACGCTGGAGTTGGAACTCAACGCGGAAATGCTCCTTGCCATCTCGATCCTTGTTAACCTGAGACGCCAATCGAACCCCCGCAACATATGGATTTTTACCCCATATCTCGAGGATGTCGGCTGCTCCCGTCCCAACCACCTCGACGGTCACGTTCCTTTCGTTCTGTTGCAAACCCTGCACCCAGGTGGTTGCTGGGGTCTGTTCGGCAAGACTTTTCAAGGCCTCGAGCAATTCCACGCAATCGATGCGGAAAGCGCTGACATCGTCGTAGAGCTTCTTTATATCCAAAAGTTCCTTTTCGGAGGATGCCAGCAGCGCATACCTCTGCTGTGCTCTCTTTGCATCGACCTCAAGCTCTTCGGCCTTTTCGCGCAAGGCTCTTGACTCCCAGCCATTACAGGCGGCCATGGCCAGCACAGCGAGCAACACAACGACGGTCAGGCTCAAAAGCAATTTGCCGCCAGCCTCTCGCCACACCCTTCGCTTGCCAGGATGAAAATGCGGCATCGTGGAGCCCGAAAAGGCCAGCATCGCCGCACATTGACCCCAATTCTCAACATTGAGAAGGCAACTGGACATAAGGGCCTGATCAGGAAAGGCCTCTTCCAGGGATTGCTGAAGTGGAGCCGGCAAATGAGTGTTCCCCCCCCGCATACCGAGAATCCGTAACGGCAAGGCAATGGTCTCGGCCATTTTCATTCCCAGGGACGGCAGGTCCAATTTCGGCCGTTGTTGCGAATCGAGTCGTAACGGCAGTGACCCAGCGAACTCCGTAGTGGCATGAAAGGTCACCACGGGAAGCTGCGTCTGCATTGACACCAATGACCCCGGCAGGTGTTCCTGGCCACAACTGCGAAGATACAGGTCAAGGCCACAGCAGAGGGGGGCAACGGTCACCAGCGAACGAATATGTCCAGTTGTTTGAAGAGCCGCAACCAAGGCATCGACGTATCTTCTTTCCACCCAGTACAGTTGAACGTTGGCCACTCCATTACACTGCTTGGCAAGCAGGTCGCAGTAGACATCATCACAGGGGAGCGGCAGATAATAATCAAGTGACAAACGAATACTGGCGATGGCTTCTTCTATAGTGCAACCAGGGCAAGGAATCTCACGCATCAGGTAGTGACGTCGCCCAATTCCCAAGCAGATCGCTCGACGACGGGAAGGCGCAAGCGGCGACAGTATCTGCCGCAAGACCTCGGCTTCCTCTCTGTGTTCATGCACCTCCAGGGTTTGCGAGCGGAGCTGATCGGCCCCCCAGGAGGGCCCATCAGCGCGTTTCCCCTGTTTTATCAGAAGACAGCTTTCAATTCTGTCTCCCAAGCAGGCAAGCCCGAGGATTTCATTTCTGAACATGCCTTGCCATCATCGCATGCATATCTTCCTCCACCCTGAGTATCTTCGGGGAGACGCTCCCTTCATTGACGCGCAACCACACCCGGTACGCGGCATGGCCCGTGTCCACCTTAAGCAGCACTACCCTCGCGGACTCACCGTTTCCAGTCGTCTGCCCCATGGATTTTTCTGCGAAAGGAGGCCGGGGGAAAGGTGGCGATTTTCCCCTCTCGGTCTCTGCCAACCCTTCCGCCCCACCGATAGCGGCCAAGTCTTCATAAAACGCCCTGAGAGGTGGCGGAGCGTAATCTAGCAGTACATCAGCAGTGCCATTGTAGACTGTAAAGAGATCCCGCAAACCGCCATCCCACCGCTCGACGACCTCTTTCCCCCTGCCCTGGCCGAGAGGTCCGAAGTAGAGTTGCGGGGTCATTCCCAGGACCAGACGCATTTCATCGACGCTGGCAAAGGGCCCGTCAGCGGGGACTTGGACCAGACCGGCGCGCCTATATGCCTCTTCCTCGGCACCAGACAGGCGGACCAGATTGTCACTGTCACGCCAATCCAGCAGGCAGTCTGCCAACGCATCGCCTTCTCTTGCGTTTCGCCCTTGCAACCATCGCAACAACTGGTGAAGGAATGCCTCTTGAACTGCGTTGAGATCCACTTTCCCCTGTTCCGCTTCCACGGAGAGCCTGTACTGACGGTCTGCGATCTTCACCTTGTAGACACGCCCATCCGGAATGATTCGACCCATCATCTCCTCGCTGCTCTCCGTCCACAAGGGCCGCTCCGCCCCCACTTGCCGGTCAGCGAGGTATGCTTGCGTTCGCAGTTGAAAGCCATGGCGAGATCCCTCCTGGGCTGTATCGAAAGAAGAAAACGTAAGTTGTCGGTGCACCACGAGTGCCAGCGAGGCGATGGCCTCCATATCCTCCATATCGTTCAAGGCATAAACCTCAGCATGATAGCGGCCACGAACTGCGACACCGTACAGCATCGCCACTGAGGAGAGCATGGCGATGACCCAGAGGACCAACACCATGACAGTACCCTGCTGCTGTCCCTTTTGGCAGAAGAAGGCAAGGTGCTTGCAGGTACACCTCACTATTGCACCGGCACTCCAGCCTGGTTGCTTTTGCCATCAATTTCCCCTACCAAGCCATCAAAAGCGCCTGCCTTGGTAGGCATTGCGACCTCTTCGCGAGAATATTGGAATGGGGCCACAGCGAATATCCGCCATGGCTCTTCACTCTGTCTGCCATTTCTCGTGTCACGCCACCGCATCGCCACCGCTAACGGCGCGCCCCCTCTGTCCTGCCAGAGCTCTTGCCATCGTTCAGGAGAACCTTCCCCGGCCTCTTCAGGCCCTTGAAAGGCGAAGCGCACCTCGCCTGCAGAGCTGATCCGTGCTGTTTCCCACCCTTTCGCGCGCATTGCCGGCAGACTCTCCACTGTCAGTTCGACTGGCAATACTTCAGTCAATTGCGAGGTGCGCGTCAGCACCCGCTGTGCATACAACAGATCCGACCCCGCTCTGTCCTGCGTGTATACGACCAGAATCACCCCTGCCGCTTCACTGCCCATGGAAGCATGACTCGTGGTAAAGACCAGGCTCTCTTTGCTCCCGACAAAAACCTGAGGGCTTCCAACCTGCTGGGTATTGGGGAGCACGGCCGCCCGCAATTGTCGATTGAGCAAAGCCTCGACGGCGCGCTGCGGCATGACACGCTGATTGTTCTTGCGCAGTTCCATCCACGAAACCAAGCCTGAACGCAAAGAAAGGCTGAGCAAAACAATCAACAATTCCGCAAGAGTCAACGCAACCAGCAGTTCCAGCAGGGTAAAGCCGATATTTCGCCCCATCTTCATTGGTTCTCAACAAGGCGGCGCAAGAGGTAGCGTCGCCCATCGGGGGATTGAATCACCACCGCTCTCTGCATATAACCTGCAAGTGGCACCAACCTCGCTCCCTCGGCACCTTCTCCCAAAAACACTGGGCACTGCCCATGCTCGACCGTAACCCGCCAGGTTGCCAAGTCCCGAGGCATTTCGATGACTGTAGGTAACCGCCCTTGCAGATCTTTTTGATCCAAAACTCTTAGAGCGTAGCGCAATACATTGGTCGTGGCTTGCGTCTGCTCGGCCCGATAAAGTCTTCTTTTTTCCTGGCTGAAACCGACAAAGCAAAGAGCGAGAAACACCCCCGCCAATGCGGTTGCCGCCAGCACCTCGAAAAGGGTGAAACCCTCGGAGCCAAAACGCCGACGCCAAGGCACCGTCATCGGTTCCCCGTGGTGAGAGCGACGAGGCCGAACACTCGATCGATTTCCAACTCGCACACTGCTCCGGTCGGAGGACTGAGCGTAAGAATGCCTCCGGAGGAGGAACCATCTGGATAAAACGTCAACCCTCTCAATGATGGGGAAAAGTCCTGAAGCCTTCCACCTTCAACCTGTACCGATTCCGGAATACCATGAACCTCCCCGCCTTCGAAGAAAAACACCCGTTTTCTTCCGTCAATGACGAAGCGGATATTCCTGCGTGAATTCATTGCCTTGACACGTGCATGCTGCAATGCGCTGTACATGTGCGTTTGCACATTGCGCTCTCGAACACCATGGATTCCCGAGGAGACTGCAACTGCAACCAGGCCCACCGCCATCGCCAGAAGGGCAACGACCACCAGCAGTTCGAGCAGCGTGAAACCGTGTTGCCCCCCGGGCAGGTCCTGCCCTCGCTTTCCTGACGGAAGCATGGGCGCATCTAGCGCCCTGGAGGCCATGACAATTCCTCGACGGCACCATCATCCCCCGCGCTCATACTGTAGCCCGGACTCGCGCCAACTCCTCGGAGGGGTATGTCGAGGGCAAGGCATTGGTCTGAAGTCACCGTCAGCAAAGCCTCATAGTAGCCGACGACGTCGGGAGTAAAGCGAGCGACAATGCGGCATTGCCTGCCCGGCTTGAGCTTTTTCTCGGAGCACCGATCCTTGACGATTGCAAAGGCGCCGATATCGCCCGAAGAAAGAGAAATACCGGCGATAGTCGTGGCCTGTTCCCCCGGGTTATCCAGGAATATTTCCACTTCCTCGGATTCCGATTCCGGTGGCACCATGCCAAAATCATAGAGAGTTTTTTCCGCTCGGATGAGCGGCGATAAGGGAAAATCATAGACTTGCTCGGGAAGGTGAAGAAAATCGTCAGGATCGGACCCAGTGAGCAACTGTCTCGAACTGAGCGCCACGGCAATGCCCATCTTCTGGCCATCGGAGGGGAAGCCCGGGCTGACTCGCAGCTTTTGTTCCCATGCAGAGCCAAGTCCTTCGAAAATGTAGGTCATGCCAGCGTTGACGCCGACGCCGTCGTGGCCGATAGCACCAACTGCCACGTGGCTGCCGTACATCGCTACAGAAACTCCAAAGCGATCGCCGGCAGAAGCATCGGCCGCGGTGAGACGCGCAACCTGCGACCAGGAATTTCCACTCTTCTTGAAGATATAGGCTGCTCCGGAGTCGCGGCCCAGGCTGTCGTCGCCTGGAGATCCGATAATGGCAAATCCGTCCCAAACAGCGATGGACGCCCCGAAGCCATCTCCAGACGATTTCTCTGAGGGTTGGAGAATGTGTGACTGCGTCCAGGTCTGGCCTGTTTTATCAAAAACATAGACTGCCCCCGCTTCGACAGCTTGCTGCTGGACCGTGCCAGAAAGCCGCGGCGCCCCCACCAGAGCGAAGTCCTTGCCAATGGCCACTGCCAAACCAAATTGCTGGGGAACCGACGAGACCGGAACCGCGCCTTCTTCGACGGCAGCAGTCACCGGCGCAGTCTGCTCAGGTCCGCCTTCTTCACTGACCTGTGCCGGAACCAATTTGGCCGCATGATTCCACCATCCGTGACCATCCTGGACAAAGATGTGCGCCGACCCAGCTGCCTCTCCCCTTTCATTATCGTTCCAGGCCCCGACGATGACGCTGTTTTTCCACACCCCCACGGCCATGCCGAAATGGTCGGAAGAACCAGGCTCATCTGCTGTCAATCGGGCGGTTTGTCGCCACAGGCCGCCTGCATCGAGCGTGAAAAGTGAGACAGTCCCGGCGTCGACAAGGCCGTTCACCGTCGCTCGAGGAGCACCGGCAACCATCAGGTTGCCAGAAACTGCGATTGCCGCTCCGAGGAGGTTGTCGCGTCCTTCTTGCCCTTCCTTGAGCCGGGCTTCTTGTCGCCACCGCCCATCGCCCTCCTGAAAAACATAAAGTGAGCCACTTCCCCCATCCTCTCCTCTGGCACCAATAGCTGCAAAGGGCCCATCGATGGCAACCGCCGCGCCAAACTGGCTCAAGCTTTGAACCAGCATGGGTCTGACGATTTTGCGGCCCTTACGGATCAGCGTACAGGACGACCCTTGTGCGTCAGTCGCTTCCCCGTTGACTGCTACCTCGGAAGTGGCCTCGCTAAGTGCCTCAGCCAAAAGCCAGGATGGCAAAAAGGCCAGTGCAGCAGCGAGCAGCAACCCACATACAGAACAATGAAGTCCAACAAGATTCCGCATCACGTTACGCCTCAATCCGGCATAAAGAATTGACCTACCTGACCATTTACAGGTGGCATAATAGCAGATTTACTTGTTGGAATGGAAGGCTTTTGTTCAGATTTAGATATTCAATATGATACTTCAGTAAAAAGTCAGATCTACTGCAAGTCATTGATACTGAAAATGGCCAGCAGCATGGCGATAATGATCCCACCGATCATCAAGCCCATGAGGACGATGGTCACTGGCTCGATCAGCGCCAGCAACATTTTGATCTCGTGCTCCAATTTGGTCTCGACATCGTCGGCCAACTGGAGCAGCATCTGTCCACTGCTGCCAACCTCCTCGCCTATGGCCGTCAGATGCACCACCTGAGGGGGGAAGAATGGATCGTCGCGCATAGCCAGGCTCAAGGACCTTCCCTTACGCACCTGCTGATACAGGCCATCTATCGACCTGCGGACGACGGCATTATCGCTTATCTCTCCAGCCAGGGCCAGTCCGCGCAGAATGGGCACACCACTTTCCATGAGCGTTCCCATCGCCCTGGCAAACGTGGCCAGTTCCATGAGGTGGTACAATCGTCCAAGCAAGGGCAAGCGAAGTGACCATCGGCTCCAGGTCACCTTGCCTATCTCGCTACGACACCAGCGAGCCCCCGCCAGCCACACAACTGCAAGCACGCCCAAGACAAGCCACCACCACTGGCCAAGAAACGCACTGCAGTCAGCAAGTACCTGGGTGGGCAACGGCAAGGGCTGGTTGAGATCCTGAAAAATCTGCGCGAATTTGGGAACGACGAAAAACACCAGTGCCAACACTGACAAACCGCTGAACAAGACGAGAAAGGCAGGATAAATTGAGGCCTTGACGATGGCGTCGCGTACTTGTCGATGACGCTCGAGATAGAGTGCAAGACGATGCATGACCACGGAGAGCACGCCACCCTCCTCGCCAACCTGGATCATGCTGACATAGAACCTCGAGAACAGACTGGCATGCCCATGGAGGGCTTGGCTGAAGGTGTTGCCGCCATGCAGGACACGGTTGATGTCGGCCATCAGCCGCGAGACCCCCTCGTGGCCGCAACTGCTGGCAACGATCGACACCGCCCTTTCCAGGGAGACTTCCTTGCTTAGCAGTGTAGCCAACTCTCTGGTCAGAAAGAGCAGGTCGTCATGCGATACGCGTTTTTCCCGGGAAAACCGGAAGCGCCATCGCCCCGCCTCGACCTTGCGGATAACCAGGGGGAACATCTTTCGTTCGCGCAGGCTATCGATCAGTTCTTCCCGGCCGAGGGCCTCCTCACTGCCACGCACCTTTTGCCCAGCGTCATCGATCGCCTCATAGGAATATCGTGTCACTCGCAGGGCTCCACTATTGTCACTGCACCTTGCCCGGCAACATTGGCAACCCTGAGGACCTCCTCAAACGTCGTCAACCCTTCGGCAACCTTGGCAATACCAGACTGCAACAGCGTAATCATGCCTTGAGACTGTGCTACGCGGCTTATGGACATGCTATCCGCACGTTTGAGCACGAATTGTCGAATGTCGTCGGACATCTCCATCCATTCATAGAGCCCGGTGCGGCCACGATACCCTCGGCGCCCGCACAACTCGCATCCATCTCCACGCCGCTCCTCGGTCGGCACCTCGCCGCCTTGTCCGACGATATCCTGCAGATACTGGATGGTCTCGCTCGAAAAAGGTCGAGCCCGCGCGCATTGCGGGCAAATTCGCCGCACCAGTCTCTGCGCCATGACGCCCAACAGGGAAGAGGTCAGCAAATACGGCTCGACTCCCATTTCCTGAAGTCGTGTGATTGCCCCGGCCGAATCGTTAGTATGGAGAGTGGAGAACACCAGATGCCCGGTAAGTGCCGCATGGATGGCGATCTCGGCGGTTTCTGCGTCGCGTATCTCGCCGACCAGAATGACATCTGGATCCTGGCGCAGAAAGGAGCGCAATGCCGAGGCGAAGCTGAGACCGATCTTCGGTTTGACCTGGATCTGGTTGATCCCCTGCAGTTGATATTCTACAGGGTCCTCGATGGTGAGAATTTTTTTGTCTGGGGCGTTGAGACTGTTAATGGCGGTGTACAGGGTCGTGGTCTTGCCGCTGCCGGTCGGCCCGGTTACCAGCACCAGCCCATAGGATCTGGAAATGGCCCTGCGAAAGGCACTCTTCACCAGCAATGGCATGCCGAGCGAGGTAAAATCGAGCTTCACCTCCTCGTGGCCGAGCAAACGCAAGACCATGCTCTCGCCAAACTGGGTCGGCACGCTGGAGACGCGGATATCGATCGGCCCATGCGGACCGAGAAAGCGGATGCGGCCGTCCTGGGGTAGGCGCCGTTCATCGATCTTCATGCGCGCCATCAACTTGAGGCGAGAAATGACCGCCGGCTGATATGTCGCCGGTATCTGGCGCTGCGTGTCGTGCAGCACGCCATCGATGCGATAGCGGATAGTGAATTGCTCGCGAAACGGCTCGAAGTGAATGTCAGAAGCAGAGCGTTCGAGCGCGCTGACGATGATTTCGTCAACCAGCTTGATTACCGGCTCCTCCGAGGCCTGGTTTCGCAACCGTTGCGGATCCTCCCAGATATCGAGATGATCGGCGCTCGTCCCGTTCTCTTCGGAGGTGAGTTCGTCTTCCTCTTCATACCAGCGATAAAGAATACGGTTGAGGTCCTCGACGCGTGTCGGACGGCACTGAACCTCTTTACCCAAAAGAGAAACGAGCACATCGAGAAAAAACAGGTCTGGCATTTCGGCAACGGCGAGAGATACCTTATCGTCATCACAGCCAAAAGGCACTACTTTCCAGCGCTTCATCAGTTTGGGCGTCAACCCTTCAACCTTCGGCGGCTGCTGGGGAAAGTCGGCAAATCGCACCTCGCTTCCGTTCATCGACAATGCCTTGAGCAGAGGTTACTTCCAGCTGACCACATCGCCGTTTTCACCCTCGCCCCCTTCAACGCCATCAGCACCAAGACTAAAGAGGTCATAGTCGCCATGCTCCCCCGGGCTGCGGTAGGTATACCCCCTCCCCCATGGGTCCTGGGGAATCTCCTTGGGGAGATAGGGACCTGACCATTTTGCCAGAGTATTGACGTTTTTTCGCAAGGCAGCCAAGCCCTCCGAGGTTGAGGGGTAGCGGTCGTTATCAAGCCTGAAGCTGTCCAGGGCGCTGCTGAACAACTCTATCTGCGCCTTGGCCACCATCTGCTTGCTCTTATCGAGCTTGCCGAAAAACTTCGGCGCCACCAATGACGCCAATAACCCGAGAATGATCACCACCACCAGGAGTTCGATAAGGGTGAAACCTTCGCAGGTAATAAGAAGTTTTCTCTTTAGATTTTTGACGTTAGGCATATGTAGAAATATTGTCCCGACAACATATCAATCAACTCTATATCATCTGATGATTTTTCAGAGAAGGATGAAAGTTGAACGATGAATTGCTTAAATAGAAAAGAACAAACATCGTTCAAGATAATGAAAATAATGATAAGGTTGGTCTGGCTGAGCGTACTTGATTCATCATCCAACCAATGCAAATTTTGTTTCATCGAGACCATAGATCTTAGATATAAAACTCGATACGCAGAAAACCGTAGGCTGAGGATCAGAGATCCGCACACAGGGACGACATCAACTATCTGGAAAAACAGACAATATCTCTGCTCCATTGTCGAATTTCACCAAGTACTTGCTAATTGTTTCAAATGTTGCGGTAACCGGTGTATCATCTTGGTCAGACATCGCAACTTCACTGGAAAACAGCGCTCCCATCATCAATTTGACAGGATTGACATTTACCTCTTGCGCAGTGAAAAACTTTCGTTCGTTTGACTTAATTATGTTGATATCGTTTGTCTGGTATATAGCTGAGTTAATTACATCAAGAACAAATGCCGTACAATTTTGTTTGCTCGTCTTGTATGGATTTGCAATAACAGAATAATTTGGATTGTGCAAAGCAACATATGTTGGTGAATTGATAACACTTAACAAGCGTTTCTGCAACTCAATAGATGGGATAATAATGCCTGCCTCCAATACAGAAACCCCAGAAAAGAAATCTACAGGAAAATCTTGTACCAAATCACTGACATCTGGACTTTTTTCACGTTGATAAAGATTATAAATCGCATACCCTGGAACCTTACGTCCGTCACTGGTTACAATTTCTGAATAGACAGCAAAGCCAACATGTGTGAAGTGCATGCCCTTGGGTAACTCGGACACCGGACGACCCATGCGCGCTAGGATTGCCACATGTGCACCTTTCGCGGCCAGTGTCCTTTCCACTTTTTTCGAGAATTCCACTATCTCTTTAGGCGAAAAATTCGCCAACTCATTTTGAACGCTGGCACCTACACTAAAATCTGTAGCCTGAATAGATAACGCATAGAGAAACAGAAACACAAACAACATGAGCATCTGAATATACCGCATACTTCATTCTCCGTTTTTTTGATTGAAAGCTTAATTACCTCTTCTCAAGAACAAATGGTTTAGTTACCATTTTGTTTCATTAACGCTTCATCAGGTCGAATGCTGGTAATGGTTTCATCTGAAATCTCTAATGATTGTCCTGGTTCGAGTGTTGCGATATTTATCAATATCGTCCCTGTTTTTGTGCTAACTTCACCTACAGCTCTGCTCACTGTTCCAACAACTGCAAAAGGTTTCGACGCAACCGCTGAAACGATTTGTCCTGATGCTGCTGCCGAGTGCCCAACACTGTATATAATATTTCTAGCAGCCTGATTTGAGTATCTGAATGCCTCGATTACATTCGTCGATTTCTCTTCTGAGAACCCATTTACCGAATCAACAAGCAGTATAGAAATTAATAGTGCAGCAGGGAATATTATTCGCATATACACCTCCATCAAACCAAATTTTTTGTTCACAAACAATTCTCAATGAACTCGAAGATTCACCTCAGCCACAACTCACAATTTTTATAATTTTTATCTGATCGCCACCTTGCCTTAATCAACCTATTATTAATCCGTAAGTTGATTGCCGTACATTAGCAATCCTTCGCCAAATAAGTAAGTATCCACCGGCAAAGCCGGTCGCTTTAAATATGTGAACCGCTCAAAGCGGTATGTGGAAAAGAATCACTGACCACCCTTCGGTGGGCGCCTATTTAAACAACATCAATTGCTCAACTCGACGATCTTCTTTTTCCTGCTCTCTTATATATACTCGCACAACCTCTTTATCGGTGCCAACTGTTGACACAAAGTAGCCTCGTGCCCAAAAGCTCATCCCCAACAAGTTATTTTTCTGGCCGAGATAGGTCCTCGCTATGTGTA
>JANJUM010000033.1 GCA_024710585.1 Desulforhopalus sp. | reverse complement strand
ACCGACGCCGACTTTGCTGCCTTTCATATCGAAATCTTTGTAATCACGGAAGAGCAGGTCTTTGGCGGGGATCCCGGCCACGGAAGACTTGGCCTTGAGCATCTCCATGAACAGTTCGTCGGTATCGCTGACGCCGGCGATTGGCTTGAGCTCGGCAACCGCGGCCTTGTCGGCAGGGGTGCAGGTCGGCGACTTGAAGTTCACGGTATCGCTGAGGATGGCCGCGAGCATGCCGCCGGCGATGTTCTTGGGAATAGCGACGCCGGCTTCCTTGAACATCTTGTTGAGCACGGTGCCGGTACAACCAACCGGTTCGGCACGGAAGAGGATGGGGTTGTTGGTGGTGATGTCACCGATTTTGTGATGATCAACGACGGCAACGAGGTTGGCAGAAGCGAGATTGGCCGGACCTTGGGCGAGGTCGCTGAAATCCACCAGGGCGATGTCCTTGCCGGCGGCGTCGGTCAGCAGTTCGGGAACAGGCAGACCAAAGCGTTTGAGCACGGTGGTCGATTCCGGGTTGAGATCTTTCTCGGCGATCTGCATACAGGCTTTCGCCTCGGTTCCCTGGGCGGTGAGCAGCGCAGCAAGGGCGATGGCAGAGGTGACGGAATCGGTATCGGGATTTGCGTGTCCAATTACAGAAATTGCCATTTGTGTTCCTCCATGTTTGTTGAATGGTGATTACTCTTTAAAACGACAATATCCCTGACGGATATTTGCTCTATAGGAGATTGGGACGAAGTAGCATAGTGTTTTCGTCAAGTTAAGTCAAGTGCTAAAAGAGGGTGCCCCGGGAGGCGCCATGGCCCCACGCTGGCGGCGGTGACGCCCCGTGACTTTCTCGGGCCTATGGGGTAATATATTCGCGAAGGTACTTCTATCCCGCTTGATTTTCAGCTTACCCAGGTTCTATGGCCGACCAGAAACCAACCAAAGCGGGCCGTTCCCGCGTCAAAAGGGACTCGCGCCTCACTACCGTCCTGATGATCGTCCTCGTGGCCGCCATCAGTGTTGGCATCTATTTGTTCTTGCAGGGCAAACACATTCAACTGCTTTCTGTCTTCGACTCCCAGGCGCCTTCCCCTCCAGGCCAGACTTCGGTCCCTGCCGACGAAATACCCCAACGGCCAGCCCCACCCATCACTCCTCCCGGAAAACCTGGGACGCCACCGCACGTGCAGCCTCCGGGAGAAGCGCTGCCCGTTACGACCACCGAGGCGGCGAGCACTGCTTCCCCAGCGGTCGAACAATCGGTCGAGCAGCCGCAGGCCTCTCTGCCAGGCCCGCAATCTGCCGGGGCAGCTGCAGACCAATTGGAGAGGTTTTTTGTCCACCTCGATCAGCAGGCCTATATGGCCGATTTCCACCTACCGGAAAAAAGTCGCGCCCACTTCACCAAAATCATCCAGAAGTTGCTCGAACAACCCCCGGCGATCACCAGGGAAACCGACGATTATTTCACCCTGCTCAAGAACACCGCCCATTTCTTTCGCATCATCGGCAAGGAGAACACCCTGGCCCTGAAAGGAATTCTCGACCGCGAACGTAATTCCCTCGAGCCGATTCTGCAGGCTTTCTATGTCCTCACCGAACATCCCCAGACGCTCAGAGAGCGCTTCGCTCTCGAGGTCGCCCGGGAGCCGCTTTACGACTATGCCTGTTTCTTCCTCAACACCATCGGCGGCAGACTCTACCTCTTCAGGCGCGACGCCGCCTCGCGCATGGTAGTCAGCTATTACGCCATCGTCACTATCGACACCGCCAACAGCCGCGGGTACAACCGGTTGGGTATCGACCTGAGGCCCTTTGTCGATGCCCTGATCGAGGAGATGGAGAGCGCCGGAGGCAGGCTGCGCTATAAAGAGGCCTATCTCGACACCCTCTACGATCTCAAGGAAAGATATGGAACCCGAGGCTGAAGCCTCCAACACCTCTCGGAGAACACTATGAGCATGGCTTGGTATGCTGCCGTCGACGGCAAACAGGAAGGCCCCTACTCCACCGATCAGCTGCGCCTCTATGTGCAGAACGGTACCTACACCTCCGCAACCTACGTATGGCGACAAGGTTTTGCCGACTGGCAGACCATCGCCCAATGCCCCGAACTGACCGCCGTGGCGAATCAGCCTCCACCTTCGTTCGCGCCACGCCCCAGGGTCGACGTCATCGATTACGAGATCCACGGCAGCGAGATGCAGTTTGTCGAGATCGAACTCGACCCGCAGGAGAGCGTCGTCGCCGAGGCCGGCTCGATGATGTACATGTCCGACCACATCGAGATGGAAACGATCTTCGGCGACGGCAGTGAGCAGGCTGGCGGCAGCCTCTTCGACCGCATGCTCGGTGCCGGCAAGCGACTCATCACTGGCGAGGGACTCTTTTCCACGGTCTTCACCTATCGCGGCAATACCAAAGGCAAGGTGGCCTTCGCCTCACCGTATCCAGGCAAGATTATCGCTCTGGACCTCAAGGACTACAGCGGCAAACTCGTCTGCCAGAAGGACGCCTTCCTATGCGCCGTGCGGGGCGTTTCCATCGGCATAGAGTTCCAGAAAAAGATCGGCGCGGCACTCTTCGGCGGTGAAGGCTTCATCATGCAGAAGCTCGAAGGCGAAGGCATGATCTTCGTCCATGCCGGCGGCACCATAGTGCAGAAGGACCTGCAGCCCGGAGAAACCCTGCGCATCGACACCGGCTGCCTGGTAGCCATGACCAGGGACATCAACTACGACATCCAGTTCGTCGGTGGGGTCAAGTCGGCGCTCTTCGGCGGCGAGGGATTCTTCTTCGCCACCATCGGCGGCCCAGGCCATGTCTGGCTACAGTCCCTGCCATTTTCGCGACTGGCCGGAAGAATACACAAGGCGGCGCCGCAGAACAACGCCGGCTTCTCCAGCCAGGGCGAGGGATCGGTGCTCGGTGACCTTGGCAATCTCTTCAAGAGGTAGCGGCAACCAGTGGCAGCGAGATGACCGTCGAGTCCGCTGGAATCGGACAGTTGAGAAAACATCCAGCGCAAACGGCAGGCTGGAATACAGCCTGTCGTACCCGGTGCGGTCCCGTGAACAGAGCTCCGGGCAGCCCGCCAGACGAATAGAACCTGGAGCCGGTACAGGGCCCGGCCCGTTCGAGAGGTTTTAGAAGAGGTATTTCATGACCGGCATGAGCTCCATGGCCATTGGTTCCTACACAGCGGTCAGCCTCGCTGGCCGCCAATGGGGCAATACGGCCGGCGGCGGCAACAGACCTGCCATGGAGACGGCTGTCGCTGGGAGCAGCGGAGGCAGTGATGCGGCGGGTGCCGCCGGTGCCGCTCACGTCCGAGCCAACGGCACACGCCGGGCCACATCGCCGCCCGCGGCCGAGCCTGCCTCGAAGGTTGAAGACAAGGTCACCCTCTCCCCCGAAGGCCGCCAGCGTGCACGTCAAAGCGACAGCGAGGGCGAAGCGGCCGAGAAGGATGGGCCATCGCCAACTCCAGCCGCGGAGTCGCAACTCAGCGAGCAAGACCTGCGGCAATTGCGGGAACTGAAACACCGCGACGCAGAGGTGCGGGCCCACGAACAGGCCCACCTTGCCGTGGCAGGCCCTCACGCCCGCGGCGGGGCATCTTTTTCC
>JANJUM010000027.1 GCA_024710585.1 Desulforhopalus sp. | reverse complement strand
GTCCTCATGGCGCCGATCCTCGCCATCCCGAAAGTTTTGGAAAAAGAAGGGATTTCCCTTGCCGATATCGATCTCTTCGAGATAAATGAAGCCTTCAGCGGGACCTCCGTGGGCATCAATCGGGTTCTCGGGCTCGATCCGGCCAAGGTCAACGTCAACGGCGGCGCGGTTGCCATCGGGCATCCCATCGGGGCCAGCGGCGCCAGGCTCTTGACCACCATCCTCTACGAGATGAAGCGGAGAGACGCGAAACGCGGGCTTGTCTCCCTCTGCCTCGGCGGCGGGGAGGCGGTGGCAATGGTTGTCAAACGATAACAGCGCACAAGGACAAGGACATGGCTATCGAAACATTCGGGGTAATCGGAGCGGGACAGATGGGCGCGGGCATCGCCCAGGTCGCCGCCAGCAGTGGCTTGAAGGTGGTGATGAGCGACATCAAGGAGGACTTCACCACCCGCGGATATAACGGCATCGCCAAGAACCTGGCGCGTAGCGTCGAGAAGGAGAAGATCACCGCCGCCGAGCGCGACGCCATTCTCGGCCGCATCACCACCACCACCAGCCTCGCCGACATGGCGAAGGCCGACTTCGTCGTCGAGGCGGCGGTAGAGCGCGAGGACCTCAAGTTCAAGATCTTCCAGGATCTCGACGCCATCTGCCCGCCGGCGACCATCCTCGCTACCAACACCTCCTCGATCCCCATCGGGCGTATCGCCGCCCAGACCAAGCGCCCCGATAAGGTCATCGGCATGCACTTCATGAACCCGGTGCCGGTGATGAAGCTGGTCGAGGTCATCCGCGCCCTGGCTACCAGCCAGGAGACCTTCGACATCACCTGGGAGCTGTGCCGCAAGTTCTCCAAGACCCCCGCTGAAGCTAATGACTTCCCTGGTTTCATCGCCAACAGGATTCTCCTGCCGATGATCAACGAGGCCATCTTCTGCCTCTATCAGGGGGTTGGCAAGGCCGAGGACATCGACACGGTGATGAAGCTCGGCATGAACCATCCCATGGGGCCGCTGGCGCTGGCCGATCTCATCGGCCTCGACACATGCCTGGCGATCATGGAGACCCTCTACAACGGCTTCAAGGATTCCAAATACCGGCCCTGCCCGTTGCTGCGCAAGTATGTCGAGGCGGGGTGGCTGGGAAGGAAGACCGGCCGAGGCTTCTACACCTATTAAGCACGCGGGGCGCCGCACCACCGGCCCCGGGGAGGAACGGATGACTGCCCTTGCCTGCAATGTGCCGTCACGAGAACTTGCCGGCCGTATCGATGCCCTGCGCCAGGCCATGGCCCGGCTGGATGTCGACGGCGCCCTCATCGCCCAGAAGACCGACCTCTACTACTTTTCCGGCACTTCGCAGCAGGGTTGGCTCTATGTTCAGCAGGAGGGGCCGCCGCTGCTGCTCGTCTTCAAGGACGTCCAGCGGGCGCGGCAGGAGTCGGCCCTGGCGGAGATCGTCTCGGTTGTCGGTGTCAAGGAGATCCCCCGGGTGCTGGCCGAGTATGGCTCTGCCATGCCGAAGGTGCTCGGTCTGGAACTCGACGTTCTTCCCGCCAATCTCTATCTGCAATATGGCAAGATCTTTGCCGGGGCCAGTATCGTCGACCTCTCCACCGAGATCCGCCTCATTCGTGCCGTCAAATCGCCCTTCGAACTGCAGTGCCTGCGCCGTTCGGCGCAGTGTGCCGACAAAGTCGCGGGGCGGGTGCCGGCGTTGCTCGCCGCCGGCAAGACCGAGGTGGCTCTCGCCGGGGAACTCGAGTCCTATGCGCGCAGCCTCGGGCATCAGGGTATCGTGCGCATGCGCATGTGGGGTGGCGAGCTGTTCTACGGCCACCTCCTCTCCGGCGCCGACGCCGCCGTGCCCAGCTACCTCGCTTCCCCCACCGGGGGTGTCGGGGTGAGCGGCGCCATCGGCCAGGGCGCGGGCCGGCGCGTTATCGGCACTGGCGAGGCGATTGTTGTCGACTATGTCTTCGCTCTCGACGGCTATCTTGCCGACCATACGCGCATCTTCTCCCTCGGTCATGTTGACCCCCTCCTGCAGCGGGCCCATGAGGCAACGCTGCGCATCCAGGAGGAGGTGTGCCGCATGGCCGTGCCGGGGGCGATCACCGGCGACATCTACGAGCGCATGGTAGCCATGGCCGAGGAGGCGGGCTTCGGCGACAACTTCATGGGCGTCGGGGAGCGGCGCATCCGCTTCACCGGGCATGGCATCGGCCTCGAGCTCGACGAGTTCCCCTTCATCGCCAAAGGGCAGAAGCTCTCTTTGAGCGCTGACATGGTCATCGCCCTGGAACCGAAAATGATCTTTCCCGGCCTTGGTGTGGTGGGCGTCGAAAACACCCATGTGGTCACCGACCGGGGCCTGGAGACGCTGACCGTCTATCCCGACGGCATCAACGTCCTCTGAGAAACGTCGCCACGCGACTCACCGACCGGAGGAGGTATCATGAGCGAGGAAGCGAACAAGGCCAGCGAACTGGACCATGAGGAAACCGCACGATTCGTCGTCGATGTCTTCCACCGCCTTATTCTCCATCATGGGCTGTGGTTCGCCGAGGTCAAGCACCAGATGGGCATGGAGCGTGCCCTGGAGCTGCTCGCCGAGGTCGGTGAGAAGAGCCTTGGTCTGCAGCTGCGCCACCTTGGCGACCTCTTCGGCTTCGCCGTAAAGGATGGCGTGCCGGCCCCCCTGCTCGACATGGACAGGGAGAAGCTCGTCGCCGTCAAGGACCGCCTCGCCAAAAACTGGCTGGCCAATGACGGCATCTGGTTCCAGGCGGTGGAGAAATCGGGCGGCATGGATGAGGCCAAGCGTTGCAACGATTCCTGCTGGGGGCAGTTCTCCCCGGTGGAGGCGCATCTGGTGAAGCGATTTCTCGGACTTTCGCCGCAACCCGGCCTGGCTGGGTTGAAAAAGGCCCTCGGCTTCCGCATCTACGAGAGCATCAACGAGCAGTCGGTGGTCGAAGAAGGGGACGCGGTGGTGCTCTACATGAACCGCTGTCGTGTCCAGGACGCCCGCAAGCGCAAGGGCCTGGCCGACTACCCCTGCAAGTCGGGGGGGCTGGTGGAGTACACCTACTTTGCCCGCACCATCGACTCGCGTATCTGCACCCAGTGTCTTGGCTGTCCGCCGGACGATCACCCCGCCGAGTGGTACTGCGCCTGGCGGTTCACCCTGAAAGAGTAGCGACGCCGCCCACGGCACGTCGGCTTATGGCCGGCCGACCGGCGGCTGCCTGTTATCCCCATGAGCACACCTGGAGGAACGATGGACTTCAACAACCTGTTGCTAGCCAAGGAAGAAATGGTCGCGGTGGTCACCATCAACCGGCCCAAGGCCCTCAACGCCCTCAACTACGAAACCCTGATGGAAATGCGCGCCTGTTTCGCCGCTCTGCAGGAGGATGCGGACGTGCGCGTGGTGATTATCACCGGGGCCGGGGAGAAGGCCTTTGTCGCCGGGGCCGACATCGCCTATATGCAAAACCTCGCGCCCAGCGCTGGCAAGGCCTTCGGCAAGCTCGGCCATGAGGTCATGCGCACCATAGAGAACTTTCCCAAGCCGGTAATCGCCGCGATCAACGGCTTCGCCCTCGGCGGCGGCTGCGAGTTGGCCATTTCCTGCGATATCCGCATGGCTTCGCAGAATGCCAAATTCGGCCAGCCCGAGGTCAACCTCGGCATCATCCCTGGCTTCGGCGGGACGCAGCGTCTGCCGCGCCTGGTGGGCAAGGGCATCGCCAACGAGCTCATCTTCTCCGGCAATATCATTGATGCCGCCGAGGCCTGCCGCATCGGCCTGGTCAACCGCGTCTACGCTCCCGACCAGCTCCTGCCCGAGTGCCGCGCCCTGGCGACGAGGATCGCCACCCGCGGGCCGGGGGCGGTACGCCTCTGCAAGGAAGCGATCAACAACGGCATGGAGATGGATCTTGCCCGGGCCTGCACCTACGAGGCCGATCTCTTTGCCCAGTGCTTCTCGAGTCTTGACCAGAAAGAGGGGATGAGCGCCTTCCTCGAGAAACGCGCCCCCAATTTCCAGGATAAATAACCACCTCAGCGCCAGGGAGAGGGCCATGAATTTCGATCTCAGCGAGGAACAGAGGCTGATCCAGGAAACTGCCAGGGACTTTGCCACCGCCGAGTTGGAAGAGGCGGCGGCCGAGCTCGACCGGGGGGGCGACGGGGCCATCTTCCTCGCCAATCTCAACAAGCTCGCCGAGCTCGGCTTCATGGGCCTCAATATTCGCGAGGCCTACGGCGGGTCGGAGGCCGGCCCCATTGCCTTCAGCCTGGCGATCACCGAGATAGCCCGCGCCTGCGCCTCCACCGCGGTCACCGTCTCGGTGAACAATATGGTGGCCGAGGTCATCCAGGCCCTGGCCAGCGAGGAGCAGAAGCAGAAGTATATCGGCGCCATCTGCAGCGGCGAGTATGCCGCCGGGGCCTTCGCCCTGACCGAACCAGGGGCCGGCTCGGATCCCGCCGGCATGGTGACCAGCGCGGTGCGCGACGGCGACCACTGGGTGCTCAACGGCTCGAAGATCTTCATCACCAGCGGGGTCTTCGCCGGCGTCTTCGTCGTCTGGGCGGTGACCGACCCCAAAGCCCCCAAGGGCAAGGGCATCAGCCTCTTTCTGGTGGAAGCCGGCACCAAGGGCCTGGTGGTCGGCAAGAAGGAGGAGAAGATGGGCCAGCACGCCTCGCCCACCAACGAGATCCTCTTCCAGGACTGCCGCATCCCCGCCTCGGCCCTGATGGGCAAGGAGAACGATGGCTTCCGTGGCGCCGTGGCCGAGCTTGCCGGAGGGCGCATCGGTATCGGCTCGCTGGCCCTCGGGGTTGGCCTGGCGGCCATCGACAAGGCCACTCGCTATGCCCGGGAGCGGGCGCAGTTCGGGCGCAAGATCAGCGAGTTCCAGGGTATCCAGTGGAAGATCGCCGACACCTATACCGAACTCGAGGCGGCCCGACTGCTGCTCATGCACGCTGCTTTTCGCAAGGAGCAGGGGCGGCCTTTTGCCAAGGCGGCATCCATGGCCAAGCTCTTCGCCACCGAGGCGGCCAACCGGGCCTGCTATGAGGCGATGCAGATGTTCGGCGGCTACGGCTATACCCGCGATTTCCCCATCGAACGCTATGCCCGCGACGTGCGCGTCACCTCGATCTACGAAGGCACCAGCGAGATTCAGCGGCTGATCATCGCCCGGGAGATCCTCGGCGAATTGTCATGAACCCGGAAGCGACCGGAATTGGAGAACGACATGGATGAACTTTTCAAGAAACGGCGCAGCGTTCGGCGTTTTCAGGATCGGCCGGTAGCCGACGAGGTGCTCGCCGACCTCTTCGAGACGGCACGCTACTCACCGTCCTGGGGCAACCTGCAGTGCTGGGAGCTGGTGGTGGTAAAGGATGGCGAAGACAAGCGCAAGCTGGCCGGGATGCTTTCCCCCAAGAACCCGGCCGGCAAGTGCACCGAGTCGGCGCCGGTGCTGCTCGCCGTCTGCGGCAGCCCGCAGAAATCGGGCTACTACAAGGGTGTGCAGGTGACCAGGTATCAGCACTGGTTTCTCTACGACCTCGGCATCATCAGCCAGACCCTGTGCCTCAAGGCCTGGGAACTCGGTCTGGGCTCGGTGATCATCGGTTCCTTCGACCATAAGGCGGCAGAGGAACTGTTGGGAGTCCCCGAGGGGGTCGAGTTGGTGGCGCTCATTGCCCTTGGCTACCCCGACCAGGATCCGCCTGCTCCGAAACGGCGCGAAGTAAGCGAATTCGTTCACTTCGGGCGGTTCCCCGCCCGCTAAGCTTCGTCCCATGACCACCTGCCGCGGCCGTGGCGGAACCGTATCCGGCGGTTCCGTGCGCGGCCGCAGTGCTTTTGCCACTCTCCGATTGGTTGCCCTTGCTCCTTACCTGCGTCTTTTCTTGACAAGGGGAGCTCACAGAGAGGGAGTGAACGTTCGGAAAAGTGATTGCAGAGCATAGAGCCCTAGAGCTCGCATACTCTTTCCGCAGCCGCAGACAATGGGCGGTGCGAGCAGGTGCCCATCTTACCTGCCACTCCCCTGCCTCCCCCTGACCAGCGTCAATGGCCATCTCCTTTTGACATTTCTCCTCGTGGCCAGTAAAATAGCTACCTTGTCCCTATCGTTCTTCCCTTTATCCCTTCGGGAAACTCATGCTGCACATCGGTCTGGAACTCTTCCTCGACAGCCCGCCGCCGCAGGTCGCCGGCAAGCGGCTTGGTTATCTCTGCAACCAGGCGTCCACCGACCACCTTTTACGTCACGGGGCCCAGTTGCTGCAGCGGCGCTACGGCCGGCAGCTGTGCTGCCTGTTTTCGCCGCAACATGGGTTTTTCTCGGAAAAACAGGATAATATGATCGAGTCCGACCACTGCGTCGACCCGCTCACCGGGCTGCCAGTCTACAGCCTCTACGGGGAACAGCGCAAACCGACCAGGGAGATGATGGAGCAGATCGACGTGCTCCTCGTCGACCTCGTCGATGTCGGCACCCGTGTCTATACCTTTCTCTACACCATGGCCCATTGCCTCGAAGCGGCCGCCGAATGCGGCAAGGAGGTCATCGTCCTCGACCGCCCCAACCCCATCGGCGGTCTGGCTATCGAGGGCAACCTCCTGCGGCCCGACTGCAGTTCCTTCGTCGGCCTCTTCCCCCTGCCGATGCGCCACGGCTTGACCTTTGGCGAACTCGCCCTGCTGATCAACAAGGAATTTTCCCTGGGCGCGGAAGTCATGGTGATGGCGATGCGCGGCTGGCAGCGGGAGATGCTCTTCCGCGACACCGGCCTGCCCTGGGTGGCGCCCTCACCCAACATGCCGAGCCCGGAGACCGCCATGGTCTACCCCGGCCAGGTCATCTGGGAGGGCACCAATATCTCCGAAGGTCGCGGCACCACACAGCCCTTCGAGTTTTTCGGCGCGCCCTTCATCGAGCACCAGGCGGTGCTTGAGCGCCTCGCCGGTCAGGACCTGCCCGGTTGTCTGCTGCGCCCCATCGTCTTCCAGCCTACCTCGGGCAAGTGGGCCGGGGCGCCCTGCCGCGGTTTCCAGCTCCATGTCACCGACCCACGCGCTTTTCTCCCCTACCGCACCAGCCTCAGCCTCCTGCAGACCTTGCAGCTCCTCTATCCCGAGGAATTTCGCTACAAGAACCCGCCCTACGAATACGAGTACCAGCGGCTGCCGCTCGACCTCATTCTCGGCGATACGGCCCTGCGCCGGCAACTGGCCGAAGGCCGCGATCTCCCCGAACTCGAAAGGGAATGGGAGGCGGGACTGGCCGGCTTCGACGGCGTGCGGCGCACATATTTCCTCTACCACTGATCGCATCCAATGGAAAAATTTGAAAGCTTGCAAACCCTGGCCGCCATGGTCGATGGGGTGGTGGTCGGCGACGGCACCGCCCGCTTCTCCGGCCTCGCCGCCCTCGACAATGCCGGGCCGGCCGAGATCACCTTTCTCGCCAAGGCCAAGGAAGCGCATCTCCTCGCCGCCACCGGCGCCGGAGCGGCCATCGTGCCGCAGGGGGTCAGCGGGCCGGCGAACCTGCCGTTGATCCAGGTCGCCGATCCCTATCTGGCGGCGGCAATCATCCATAACCACTTCCTCGCCACCCCTTTCAACGCCACTGGCATCCACCCCCGCGCCGTTGTCAGCGAGAGCTGCCGCCTCGGCAGCGCCATCAGCATCGGGCCGCTGGCGGTCATCGGCGAGGGAGTGCGCCTCGGTGAGCGGGTGACCATCGCCGCCGGGGCGGTCATCGAAGACGACGTGGTGGTCGGCGACGACTGCACCATCAATGCTAACGTCACCATATGCCGGGGCACCATCATCGGCAACCGCGTCATCATCAACCCGGGGGCGGTGATCGGCAGCGACGGCTACGGTTACGCCACCAACAGAAAGGGCGAGCATGTCAAGCGGCCCCAGGTGGGGCGGGTGCGCATCGACGACGACGTCGAAATCGGCGCCAACTGCTGTGTCGACCGGGCCACCTTCGGTGAAACCTGGATCAAGTCCGGGGCGAAGATCGACAATCTGGTGCAGATCGCCCATAATGTCGTCGTCGGCGAGAACAGCCTCATCGTCGCGCAGGTGGGCATCGCCGGGTCCTGCGTCCTCGGGCGCAACGTCGTGCTCGGCGGCCAGGTCGGCCTCGCCGGCCATCTGCGCCTCGGGGACCGGGTCATGGTCGCCGCCCAGGGCGGGGTGCATAACGATCAGGAGGCGGGGGCGGTCATTGGCGGCTACCCCGCCATTCCGGCGCGGCAGTGGGCCAAGTGCAGCGCCGTGTACGCCAAGCTGCCGGAACTGAACAGTCAACTACGAAAACTCGGCAAGGCCGTGGCGGAACTGCGCGGGGCCGAGGCCGATAAAGAATGAGGGAGGAGAGTGGCATGGAGAAGATCGACATTCCGGAGAAGATAGACATCGTGGAGATCCTGCGGCTGCTGCCGCACCGCTACCCCTTCGTCATGGTCGACCGTATCGTCTCGCTCGAACTCGGCAAGGAGATCGTCGGCCTCAAGAACGTCACCATCAACGAGCCTTTCTTCCAGGGGCATTTCCCCGGAAGGCCGGTCATGCCCGGAGTGCTCATCCTCGAGGGCATGGCCCAGGTGGGTGGCATCATGGCCTATTACAGCACTCCCAAGGCCATCGGCAGCAAGCTGCTCTTTTTCGCCGGCATCGACAAGGCGCGTTTCCGCAAGCCGGTGACCCCGGGGGATCAACTGTTCTTCACCCTCAAGCTGCTCAAGGAAAAACGCTCGATAATGGTTATGGCGGCCACCGCCACCGTCGACGGGCAACTGGTCGCCGAGGCCGAGCTGATGGCGTCCTTTTCCTGAGTTTTCCATGAAAAACCTTGCACAGACGGGCGCAAGCAGGTAAGGAAACACCTTCCCGCCATACCGAGGCCCCGCCCGCCACACATCTTCTCAACGAGAGACAAGACCCATGCCCATACACCCCACAGCCGTGGTGGATTCCCAGGCGGAACTCCACCCCTCCGTTATCGTCGAGCCCTACGCGGTCATCGGCCCCCACGTGCGCATCGGCGCCGACAGCCGGGTCAAGGCCCATGCCGTGGTCTCCGGACCGACGACCATCGGCGAGCGCAACCTCCTCGGCTCCTTCTCGGTGGTCGGCGGCGATCCCCAGGACCTCAGCTACAAGGGCGAGCCCACCGAGTTGATAGTCGGCAACGACAACCAGATCCGCGAGTTCGCCTCGATCCACCGCGGCACCCCCCATGGGCACGGCAAGACGGTGATCGGCAACAACAACCTGCTCATGGCCTACACCCATGTCGCCCATGACTGCGTCATCGGCAACAACGTCATCATGGCCAACGTCGCCACCCTGGCCGGCCATGTCGAGGTGGGCGACCGCGCCTCCATCGGCGGTCTGGTGGCGGTGCACCAGTTCTGCCGCATCGGCACCTTCAGCTATATCGGCGGGGTGTCGGGGATCAGCCTCGACGTGCCGCCTTACGTGATTATCGCCGGCACGCGCAACCGCACGCGCATCTCCGGGATCAACAAGGTCGGCCTGAAGCGCAACGGCTTCAGCCGCGAGACCATCAAGCAGCTCGACGAGGCCTTCCGCATCATCTTCCGCTCGCCGCACCTGTTGATGAAGGACGCCATCGAGGTGGCCCGGGTCGACTATCCCGATTGTCCCGAGGTGCAGACCCTGGTGCGCTTCTTCCTCGAGTCGAAGCGCGGCGTGGTCAAACAGACCGACGAGGATTGATGGCCACGGCCATGACCCAGGCTTCCGAGACCATCGCCATCATCGCCGGCGGCGGCCAGTTTCCGCGGCTGTTCATCGAGGCGGCGCACGGCGAGGGGCGGCGGGTGGTGGTGGTCGCCCATCAGGGCGAGAGCGACCGCGAGGCCTTGGCCGGGGCCGATGCCGTCACCTGGGTCAAACTCGGCCAGCTGGGCAAGATCATCTCCTTTCTCCACCGCGAGGGGGCCAGGGAGGCGGTGTTTCTCGGCACCATCGCCAAGACGAGGATCTTCCGCGACGTGCTCCCCGACTTCAAGGCGCTGTCGCTGTGGAACAAAATCGACCGCAGACAGGATGACGCCATCCTCCGCGCCTTCGCCGGGGCCCTCGAGGAAGAGGGCGTCGCCGTGCTCGAATCCACCGTTTACCTGCGCCATCTCCTCTTTCCCCGCGGGGTGCTGACCAGGAAAAAGCCCAACGCCGCGCAGCGCCAGGATATCGCCTTCGGCTGGCACAACGCCAGAGCCATCGGCCAGCTCGATATCGGGCAGTGCGTGGTGGTCCGCGACGGCACGGTGCTGGCGGTGGAGGCCATCGAGGGCACCGACGCCACCATCCTCCGCGGCGGCAGCCTGGCCAGGGAGAAGGCGGTGGTGGTCAAGGTCAAGAAGCCGGGACAGGACTTTCGCTTCGACCTGCCGGCTACCGGGGTGACCACCATCGAGACCCTGCACAGCGTCAAGGGGGCGGTGCTGGCGGTGGAAGCCGGCCAGTCGCTGCTCTTTGACCGCGAGCGGGTCATCGAGGCGGCCAACCGCGCCGGCATCGTCGTCGTCGGCGTCAGCGAGGAGGCCGACGGTTCGCTCAGCTACGAGTAGCGCCGGCGAATGGGTCGAAGCACAGCCCTGCCGGCAACAGCCTGAGGACAGTGCTATGCAAGCGATGATTCTTGCCGCCGGGTTCGGCACGCGACTCCTGCCCCACACCCTGGTGCGCCCCAAGCCGCTCTTCCCGGTGCTCAACACGCCGCTGCTGCTGGCCACCATCAGGCGGTTGTCCGGGCTCGGCTTCGACCATATCGTCGTCAACTGCCACCACCTGAGGGACCAGATCGTCGCCAGGCTCGACGGTCTGACTGGGGTGACTGTGCAGGAAGAGGCCACCATCCTCGGCACTGGAGGCGGCCTGCGCCATGCCCTGCCGAGGCTGCGCGACGAGCCGCTGCTGGTGGTCAACGGCGATATCTATCACGACGTCGAGGTGGAACGGCTCTACCGCGAGCACCTCGCCGGCGGCAGGAAGGTGACCCTGGCCATGCACCATCATCCCCGTTTCAACACGGTGCGGGTGGTAGAAGGACGGGTGGTCCACTTCGCTGGCCGCGCGATTGCCGACGGCCTTGCCTTCACCGGCATCCATGTCCTCAACCCGGAGATCCTCAGCCCATTGCCCGACCAGACCTTTTCCTCCATCATCGACCACTACCAGAGACTTCTCGCCGACGACAGCGAGGCGATCGCCATCAGCCGCTGCGATGGGTCGTTTTGGACCGATATGGGCACCCCCGAGGACTACCTGGCCCTCAATCGCGGTTTGGCCACGGGGACCATCCCCCGCTGGCCCGAGCTGGGCGACGCCCCCGGCCCCTTCCTTGTCGATGACCGTGCCCGTATTGCCGAGGGGGTGCAGCTGTGCGGCTGGGCCTCTATCGGGGCGGCGGTCATCGGCAGGGAGGCGGTCATCGGCGGCGCGGTGCTCTGGGATGGAGTAAAGGTGGCCGCGGGCAGCGTGGTGCGGGATGCCATCCTGACTCCGGCGGCGGGGGGACCGGTATGAGCACCACGGCCGCTGCGGTTTTCGACGACCGCGAAATCCTCCACCGCGCCCTGGCCCTGCTGGCAAGGGGCGGGCGGGATGCTGGCCCAGGCCTCGCAGCCTGCCGGCGCCTGCAGAGCGATGGCTCGACGCGCCGCTTCTGGCGCCTGCCTCTCCCTGGCGGGGAGGGTGTGATCGTTATCGCCCCGGCGACAGTCACCGCTGCCGAGCTGGCCGAGGCCCGTGCCGCCTGGCGGATTGGCAACCACCTGCGCCGTCGCGGCGTGGCGGTGCCCGAGTTCTACGGTTGGGACGAGGAGAGCGGCACCTTGTGCTGCGAGGATCTCGGCGATGTACGTCTGCAGGAGGCGATGGCCGGTCGTGGTGAGGAAGAGCAGCGCCACTGGTATGAGCTTGTCCTGGCCGGCCTCGTCGACATGCAGCTAAGCGGTGCGCTGGGCTTTGACGCCGACTGGTGCTGGGATAGCCCGCGCTATGATCGCGCGCTCATGCTGCAGCGCGAATCGGGCTATTTCCTGCGGGCCTTCTGGCAGGACCTGCTCGGGCGCGAGCCCCTCGCCGGCATCGACGAGGAGTTCGGTCTCCTTGCCGACCGCGCCGGGCAAGCCCCCTGCGAGGCCTTTCTGCACCGCGATTTCCAGAGCCGCAACATCATGGTACTGGGAGGAAGGGTGCGCTTCATCGATTTCCAGGGCGGCCGTTTCGGTCCCCTTGCTTACGATGTCGCCTCCTTGCTCCTCGACCCCTATGCCGGGCTTTCCCCGGGCCTGCAGGAACAGCTGCTCGGCACGTACTGCCGCCTGGTGGAAAGCCGTCAGGGCGGTGGCGGGGCCCTGGCGGCAACCAGCTACCAATGGCTGGCGCTGCAGAGAAACCTGCAGATCGTCGGCGCCTTCGCCTTTTTATGGAAGGTACGGTGCAAGCCCTTCTTTGCCGCGTATCTTCGTCCGGCCCTGGCCTCGCTGCACGAGCGGCTGGAGCATGGTGCCGGTGCCGAGTTCCCCCTGCTGCGCTCTATGGCACGTCAGGGGCTGGCCGCTGTCGAGAGTGTCGCCGGTTGAGGCCGCAAGACCCGGCCAGTATCTGTCTGAGAGGTAAACATCATGTCATCGCCCTCCGCTGTTCCCATCGTTGCCCTTATCGGCCGTCCCAATGTCGGCAAGTCGACCCTGTTCAACCGCATCACCAAGTCGCGTAAGGCTATCGTCGACCCCACTCCGGGAGTCACTCGCGATCGCCACTACGAGCGGGTGCGCTGGGAGGAGAAAAGTTTCATCCTCGTCGACACCGGCGGCATCGACGACAACCCGGAAGATTTGCTTGTCAAGCATATCCGCGAGCAGGCCATGGCGGCCATCGACGAGGCCGATATCGTACTCTTTCTCATGGACGGCAAGCAGGGCCTGACCCCGAGCGACCTGGAGGTGGTGGAGATCCTGCGCCGATCGCGGAAGACGGTGCTTCATCTCGTCAACAAGGTCGACGGCCCGAGCAAGGAAGAGGAACTGCTGCCGCCTTTTTACGAGCTGGGCGTTGAGAAGCTGTGGCCGCTGTCGGCGGAGCACGCCTATGGCTTCACCGAGATGATGGAAGGCCTCTGCCAGGCCATCCCGGCAGACGACGGCGCCAGCGTGGCGCTGCCCGAGGGCACGGTCAAAGTCGCCTTTTTCGGGCGGCCCAACGTTGGCAAGTCCTCGATCATCAACACCATCCTCGGCGAGGAGCGCATGGTGGTCTCGGAGATCTCCGGCACCACCCGCGATTCGGTCGACACGTTGGTCACCGTCGGTAAATACAGCTACCTGTTCATCGACACCGCCGGCATCAGGCGGCGCGGCAAGACCACCGAGAAGCTGGAGAAGTTCAGCATTCTCAAATCGCTGGCGGCGATGAGCCGCTGCGACGTCGCCGCCATCCTCATCGACGCCGAGGAGGGCATCACCGAGCAGGACACCAAGGTGGTCGGCTACGTGCTCGAAGAGGGGCGCGGCCTCATCGTCCTGGTCAACAAGTGGGACTTGATCGAGCACGACCGCAAGCGCCAGGAGGAGGTCATGCAGGAGGTGGGCCGGTTGCTGCCCTTCGTCGGTTTCGCCCCGGTGTTGAACGTTTCGGCCCGCACCGGCTATGGCATCAAGCGGCTCTTTCCGACGATCGGCTCCGTCTATCGCCAGTATTCGGCCACCTTTCCCACTGCAGCCCTCAACCGCCTCCTCCAGGAAGCGGTCGATACCCACCCGCCACCGATCTACAAGAACAAGCGGCTCAAGTTCTACTACACCTCGCAGATCGGCACCCGGCCACCTAAATTCGTGGTCATGACCAACAGCTCCAAGGGGGTGCATTTCTCCTACGAGCGCTACCTGGTCAACCGTTTCCGCGAGGGGCTGGGCCTCGACAAGGTGCCGATCAAGCTGATCTTCAAGGACAAGAGCGAGCAGCGCAACAAGGAGTGAGCGGAGGCTTTGGCCAGTGCGTTGACTGCCGGAGTCGATCTTCGCAGATGATCGTCAACGGGATCGGAGGACGAGACTGCAGGCGGGAACGAAGGCCTGGAGAGAGGGAACTGTTTGTGTGTTGGGGTATGGCGAATTGGCGCGGGAACTGCCGGGAAGGCGGCTCCCGCGCTATTTTTTTTAGGCCGGGCTTGGACCGATGACGTCGCCTGCTATCCCCTGGCCCTGGCCATGGCCCGCTTGAAGCCCTCGGCGGAACGGGCGATAACATCCTCGCCAACGCAGAAGGCGATGCGGAAGTAGCCGGGGGTGCCGAAGCCGACGCCGGGGACTGTAAGAATCTTCTCCTCGAGCAGGTGGGCGACGAAGTCGACGTCGCTGGCGATGGGTGACCTGGGGTAGACGTAGAAGGCTCCCTTGGGATCGATGAAGCTGTAGCCGGCATCGCCGAGGATACGGCAGATCAGCTCCTTACGGCGTGCGTAGATGGTGGTGTCGACGCTGGCATCCTGCAGTTCGGCAACGGCGCGCTGCATCAGCGCCGGGGCGTTGATAAAGCCGAGGATGCGGTTGGCCAGGGTCAGGGCGTTGAGCAGCGCCCCCTTGTCCTCGATGTCGGGATGCACCGCCACATAGCCGATGCGTTCCCCGGGCAGCGACAGGTCCTTGGAGTAGGAGGACACCACGATGCTGTTGCGGTAGGCGGCGAAGATGCTCGGCACCTCGTGGCCGTCATAGACGATCTTGCGATAGGGCTCGTCGGCGATGAGGTAGATGGTGGTGTCGAGGCGGTCGCCGGCCAGGGTGAGCAGTTCGCCGAGCGCCCAAAGGCTGTCGGCGGAGTAGATCTGGCCGCTGGGGTTGTTGGGCGAGTTGATGAGGATGGCCTTGGTCTTGGCGGTGATTGCCGCCTCGATGGCGGGCAGGTCGAGAGAAAAGTCCTCGGCGGTGGGGGCGATGACGCTGACACCGTTATGGTTGTCGATATAGTTGCGGTAATCGACGAAATAGGGCGACAGCAGGATGACCTCTTCGCCGGGGTTGAGCAGGGATTTGAGGGTGATGTTGAGGCCGCCGGCTGCACCGCAGGTCATGAGCATGTCGCCGCCGCTGATGGCGACCTGCTGTTCCATGGAAAGCCGGGCGGCGATGGCGTCGCGCACCCAGGGGTAGCCGCCGTTGGGCATGTAGCCGTGCACCCCGGGGCGGGTATCCGCGGCCAGCTCGCGCAATACCTCGGTGAAGCGTTCCGGCGGCGGGACATCGGGGTTGCCGAGGCTGAAGTCGCAGACATTGTCGGCACCATAGGTCGCCTTCATGCTGGCGCCCTTCTCGAACATCTTGCGGATCCACGATGATGAGGTGGCAAAATGCACCATCTTTTCCGATATGGCCATGGTATTTCTCCTTTCACTGCGCTGTCGGTGGGGCGGCAGGCTTCGGGCAGGGTCCGTGATGGAATGGCCAGCGCTCTGCCGCCAGGGCGGTCTTGGGAAGTATTCGCGATTTGTCGAATACACCTCATTTGCCCCTGCCTTGTCAAGCAAGGAATGGCGGAGGTGGACAGCGAGGCTGTCGATGCGGAGGGGGGGCACTTTCTGATGAAGTACCGTGGCCAGTGCTATCCCTCCTTCGGGAAAAGTGCGGCAGGCAGCGTGCGCAAATAATCACGCTTTGTCAGAGGTGAGCGGCTTTCTCAAGCACTCCGGCCGCCCACTGGTTCAGGCTCTTTCCAGCAGATTCAGCGGCAGCTGCCACAGCGGCATGGATTTCCGCATTTACCCTGATCAAAATTTTCCCTGAATAGGGCTTGTTCGGTTGCTGGCCAAGCGAAGTGCAGGCGTCGAGATAATCGTCAACCGCTTGGTGAAAAGAGGTTTCCAGTTCGGTAACCGTCTCGCCGTGGAAGACAACGACATCCTTGATTCCGATCACGTGACCGACAAAAATTCGGTCCTCGGCATCAAATTCGACACGTGCGGCGTAGCCTTTGTACGTCATGGCATTCATGGTTTGATCCTCAGTTGGGTTAAGAAATCCCTTAAGGCTTTCACACGATACCGCAGAGCCGTTTTGTCCGGGTGAGGTCTGCGGAATGTGGCGCGAACGCCATCTTTTTCAAACGTTACCGAAGATCCTTTTCCTTCGATACCCCTGCAGCCGAGGGCGACGAGGAGAGCCTCGACATCGCGCCACTCCATATTGCCGTTGAGAGGGTCGGCAAAGACAGCCGTGAGGGTTTTGCGGGTTTTGTTATTCATGTTTTTATGCTATCAAAATATGTAAGCATGGTCAACCGGAATGCTCGTTCTTTTTCCTCTCCAGAAAGACCACGTTGTCGTTTTGAAGTGCGCCTCGGCTGGGTGAAGCGAAAGAAGCTTCCCGTATCGATATAAGGTAAAAAGTCTGCAGGAAAGGGGGGCAAAGGTGATTGGATCCTTCAACCTTTAATTCCGAAGACGCAACGAACCTCGGCCGGCATCATTCCGGCCGAGGTTAGGGGGAGGGGGCCCTGTCAGGGGGAGAGGATGATGCGGGCGTCGACGGCCAGCAATCGCTCGCCGCAGCCCTTGACCGGGTTGAGGTCGATCTCGGCGATCTGTGGGAAGTCGTTGACCAGGCGGCCGAGGCGCACCAGCAGGTCGACCAGGCCGTCGACGCTCATGCCGGCCTGGCCGCGCACCCCATCGAGCAGCAGGCGGCCGCGGATGCCGTCGATCATTGCTCGCGCCTCGATTTCGTCCACCGGGGCCAGCGCGAAACGCACGTCCCTCAGCACCTCGGTATGGATGCCGCCGAGGCCGAACATGAGCAGGTGGCCGAAGTCGCCTTCGCGGCTCACCCCGAGGATGACCTCGAGGCCCTCGACCATCGGTTGCAGCAGCACCCCGCTGGCACCAGGGACGGCGAGCAGTTCCTGGCAGACCTGCCGTGCCGCATCCTCGTCGCCGATGCCGAGGCGGACGCCGCCGACGTCGGTTTTGTGCAGCGGGCCGATGACCTTCATCGCCAGGGGAAAGCCGAGGTGGCGGCAGGCGTCGTGGAGTTCGCCCGGCTTGGTGACGATTCGTTCCTGGGGCAGCGGGAAACCTGCCGCCTGCAGCACCTGGCGCACCGTCGCCGGGGAGAGGATGCCCTGCTTGTCGCGCAGGAGTTCGCCGAGCAGGGAGTGGTCGTAGGACGACGGGTGGTGCGATGCATCTTCCCGAGTGGCCACGTCCAGCTGTGCCACCCGCCCCAGGGCCCTCCCCAACGCGACTTCGTCGGGGAAAAAGATCTTGTCCTCGGCTGTGAAGACATCGATCTTGCCACGGCATGAGGCCAGCGAGCTGAGCACCGGGTAGACTGGCACCGGGCAGCTTTCCATGGCCCTGGCGATGGCCTCGTAGATGGCACCGTTATCGGAGAGGCCGGAGTCCCCGGTCAAGACCGCCACCCCGTCGAGGCGCCCCCCTTCGAGGCATCCGAGAGTGTGCAGGATGGCGCCGATCTGCTCGGCGGTGCGCGAGGGCAGGGCGTCGATGGGGTTGTTGAGCGAGCTCTCCGGCGGCAGGACCGTCGCCAGCTCGCGCCTTGTCTCTTCGCCCAGGGTGGGCACCTCGATGCCGTGGCGGGCCAGCTCGTCGGCGAGCATCACTCCCGGGCCACCGGCATCGGTGACGATGGCCATTCGTCTGCCCACCGTTCTCCCTCTTGCCGCCCTCAATACGCAGGCGACATCGATGAGGTCGCCGCGCCCGTCGACGCGGATGATTCCCGCCTTGTTGAACAGGGCCGCGACGGCGGTGTCGCTGGTAGCCATGGCGCCGGTATGGCTTGCCGCGGCCCGCGACCCGGCGGCGGTGGTGCCCGACTTGATGGCCGCCAGCGTACAGCCCTTGGCCCTGAGGCTGCGCGCGTGGCGCAGCAGGAGCTGCGGCTTCTTCACCGCCTCCATGTAGAGCAGAAGGATGCGTGCCGAGCCCTGGCTGTAGTTGTCGTCATAGAGGGCGAGGAGATCCTCCACCCCCAGCTGCACCGAGTTGCCAAGATTGATGACCGTGCCGAAGGACAGCCCCCGACCGACGGCGGCCTCCATGACATAGTCCACGGTAGCCCCGGAGCCGCTGATGAAGTCGACCGCCCCTCCCCCTAGCTGGGGGACGATGCCGGCGAACTTGCCCTTGTAGGAGGTGGTGAGAAAACCCGAGCAGTTCGGACCGACCAGGGCCATGCCGGCCTGGTCGGCGATACGGAGCATCTCGAGCTCCGCGGCTTTGCCGGCCGCGTCTTTCTCGCCGAAGCCGGAGGTGAGGATGATGGTCGCGCCGACGCCGCGCTCGGCGAGCTCGGCTAGGGCCGCCAATACCATGCGCGAAGGGATGGCGATGATCGCCAGGTCGGGCACCCCGGGGAGGGCGGCCACCGAGGGATAGGCGGGCACGGAGAGGATCTGCGCCGCTTTGGGGTTGATCGGCCACAGCTCGCCCTGGTAGCCATGCTCGAGGATATTCTTGAACACCCGGCCGCCGGGCTTGAGCGGGTCGCCGCTGGCGCCGACGACGGCGATGCTGCGCGGGTGGAAGAGGCACTGAAAGGCGCGCGATGACCCGCTGGGGCTCGCGGCCGGGCCGGATTGCGGTTGGCGATTCATGGCTCAGTCCTTTAAAGAGTATTGCCGACAGAGGTCGCGACCGGCCAGGAAGGCCTGATAGTTGCCGGACCAGGCCGCCGGTGGCGTCACCTCCTGCAGGGCTTTCAGCCAGATCCCCTCGGGGATGGCGGCGAAGGGCTCGATGGTGCTCAGCCCGCCCATCATTACCACGTTGGCGCTGCGCCCGCTGGCGTCGCCCAGTTCCAGGGCGGCGGCGAGAACGTCGACCTCGACCAGCTTCCAGGCGGCGAGGTGGGGGCGGATGGCGTCGAGGGAGGGATAGTCCTCGGCCTTCATGCCCTGCGGCACCATGGCCGTACGCGCCATGAGGATGGTGCCCCCGGGGCGCAGCATGTCGAGGAAGCCGGGGCGCAGCAGTTCGCTGATCTCCATGACGATGAGGCAGTCGGCTTCCCCTGGCAGGAGCACCGGGCTATGCACCCGGCCGCAGGCGAAGGTGCTGATCACCGGGCCGCCCATTTGCGCCATGCCGTGGGTCTCGCCCTTGACGATATTGTCCTCGCCATAGCCGGCGAGGAAGGCCACCTGGGTGAGGACGCGGCCGAAGAAGAGGTTGCCCTGGCCGCCGACGCCTCGGATGGCCAGGCCGAGACGCGCCGGCAGTGTCTCGCGGGCGACCGTCGCCTCGGCAAGGGCCGGTGGCGCCGCCAGCACACTGGCGGCGCGAGCCGGGCCCTCTTCCGGGGTCAGTGGCACCATCGCCTTGAAGGGGCACATCTGCATGCACGAGAAACCCTGGCCGCCACAGCCGGAGCAGAGGTTGGTGAAGCGCGGGAAGCCCTCCGGGCCGACTTCGATGCCCGGGCAGATCATGCAGGCATAGCATTTATCGCATTTTTCCTCATCGATTTTCAGTCGCACATGGAGCTTTGCCGGCGGCAGCTTCTTCAAGCAACCGCCGCGCACCACCAGGGTGGTGAAGGCGCCGCCGGCTGCGTCCTTGAAGGCCTGGCGCAGGGCTTTCTGCAATTCGATGCGGTCATAGGCGTTCACCGCCACCGTAGGCGTGCCGGTAGCTGCCAGGGCGGCGACGAGATCGAAGGTGTTGGCGACCCCGGCGAGGTTGACCGGCGAGGTCGGCGCCGGCTGGCCGCCGGTCATCGCCGTCCAG
The DNA here is from genome assembly GCA_024710585.1 of Desulforhopalus sp. GTDB lineage: Bacteria > Desulfobacterota > Desulfobulbia > Desulfobulbales > Desulfocapsaceae > Desulforhopalus_A. Next base: position 1,008 of record JANJUM010000027.1, on the reverse strand, counting down.
TAGTTGTCAAGCACCACCTTGACCCCGGGGACGTGGCGGAAGACGGTGTTGCGGGTGGCGTCCATGCCGCTGTGGCACTCAGTGCTGTCGCCGAGGACGCTGACCACCTTATCGGCCATCTCCGGGCGTGACAGGACGTAGCCGGCCCGCTTGGCCTCGCTGGCTCCCATGGCCACGCCGGTGTCCATGGCGCCGAGGAAGTAGAGCAGGGCGTTGCAGCCGATGTCGCCGAAAATTGCGGTCAGCCGGCCGCGTCGCTTCATGGTGGACAGGGTCTCGGCGAAGAGGCGGTAGGGACAGCCGGGGCAGATCATCGGCGGGCGGTTGACCGGAGCGGGGAGGGGCGTGGCGACGGGTTCCTGGGCCGGGGCGAGGCCGAGGCGGCTGGCGACCAGGGCCGGGCTGTATTCGGTGCAGGTGCTGAAGCTGCCCTTGCCTGACGTGGCGATGCCGAGGATGGCCAGCTCTTCCTGGAGATAGCGGTAGCCGTCGTCGATGACCACGATGTCTCCGGCGATGCCCTCGCGGAAGCTGCGGATGAGCTCTTTGGGCAAGGGGTTGGTGAAGCCGAGCGAGAGGATGTCGACGTCGAGGCCGAAGGCTTCGCGGACTTCGCGGACATAGACGGTGTTGGCGCCGCTGGTGATGACGCCGGTCTTGCCGGCGCCTTTGATCCAGCGGTTATATGGTGACCGTTCGACCATCGCCTCGAGCCCGGCCATGCGCTCTTTCTGCACCGTGTCGTAGTTCTTGCGGGCGATGCCCGGCAGGGAATTGAAGCGGCGCAGGTCGCCTTCCATGGCCGCCGGTTCACGCTTCTCGATAGGGTTCATGCGCACCAGACCCTCGCTGTGGCAGAGGGCGCCCGAGGCGAGAATGACCACCGGGGTGGCGTAGCGGCGGCCGATGTCGACGGCGATGGCGGCGGCCTCGAGCATCTCCTGGTGGCTGGTCGGCTCGAACACCGGCACGAAGCAGCTCTTGAAGAGGTAGCGCGGGTCGACGAGG
>JANJUM010000271.1 GCA_024710585.1 Desulforhopalus sp. | reverse complement strand
GCGGTGGCCGCCTGCGGTTCTTCCTGGTGGTCGCCCGCCAGGGCCAGGCCTGGCGGTGGCGGCAGGAAAGCCGCCCCGTGAAACACATTCCCGCGCACCCTACCCGATACAAGACGGCACTGGCAAGCCTTTTCCGCAGACAAGATAACTTTAATGGCACTTTTGATTAACTTTATTCGGCATATAATGCTATCGGCAAGATTATCAAAAGCAAATACACAATGGAGATTAACGCCGCGAGACACTCCGGCTCACCCCCAGCGCGACGACAGGGAGGTGGGCCAGCCACCAACAAAAGGTTGCCGAAGGCGGGCTGACTGTGGTAGGTGAGTGAGGATTTTTCCCATGCCGTCATCTCTTCGCCACAGGGCGCGGGGTGCCGTCCACGGCAGCCGTGCAAGGCCGCCCCTGGGGAGCGGTGGCGGGATACAGAACGCACATCAACCATGAGGAGAGGGCAATGAGCATTCAGAGGGCAATACAGGTGGACGAAAAGGTGCCGCTGCTGCAGGCGATACCCTTGAGTTTTCAGCATCTTTTCGCTATGTTCGGGGCCTCGGTGCTGGTGCCGACGCTGTTTAACATCGATCCGGCGGTGGTGCTCTTCATGAACGGTATCGGCACCCTCATCTACCTGCTGCTGTGCAAGGGCAAGGCACCGGCCTTCCTCGGCTCGTCATTTGCCTTCCTGTCGCCGGTTTTCGTCGTCCTCGGCGCCAACAAGGAGCTGTGGGGCGCCAATTACTCCTACGCTCTCGGCGGCTTCATCGCCTCCGGCGCCATCTTCAGCATCGTCGCCCTGATCATCTGGCGTTACGGCTCCGCCTGGCTGCGGGTGGTGCTGCCCCCGGCGACCATGGGCCCGATCGTCATGCTCATCGGCCTCGAACTGGCCGGGGTCGCCGCCGGCATGGCCGGCATCATGCCCGGCAAGGACGGCGCCTACGACGTGCGGGCCATCACCGTGGCGGTGGTCACCCTGCTGGTGGTCACCTTCGGCTCGGTGCTTTTCCGCGGCTTTCTCGCCGTGGTGCCGGTGCTCGTCGGTATCGCCGCCGGCTATGTCACCGCCATCTTCATGGGCATGGTCAACTTTGGCGGCGTCGCCGCCGCCCCGGTGCTGGCCGCGCCGACCTTCTACACGCCGAAGTTCGACATCAACGCCATCCTGGTCATCATCCCCGCCGCCCTGGTGGTCATCTCCGAGCACATCGGCCACCTCGTGGTCACCGGCAACATCGTCGGCCGCGACCTTACCGTCGACCCCGGCCTGCACCGCTCGCTGCTCGGCGACGGCATCTCCACCATGCTCTCCGGCTCGGTCGGCTCGGTGCCCACCACCACCTACGGCGAGAACATCGGCGTCATGGCCATCACCCGCGTCTACTCGGTGTGGGTCATCGGCGGGGCGGCGCTGCTCTCCATCTGCCTGGCCTTCATCGGCAAGCTCTCCGCCCTGATCCAGTCCATCCCGGTGCCGGTCATGGGTGGCATCTGCCTGCTGCTCTTCGGCGTCATCGCCGCCTCGGGCGTGCGCATGCTGGTGGAGTCGAAGGTCGACTACTCCAAGCCGATGAACCTCTCACTGACAGCCATCGTGCTCATCGTCGGCATCAGCGGCACCGCCGTCCATCTCGGCCAGGTGCAGCTCAAGGGCATGGCCCTGGCGACGGTGGTCGGCATGCTTCTCTCCCTGGTGTTCTACATCCTCGGCCGTCTCGGCCTCATCGACACCGCGCGCCAATAAAAAAAGGGGCGGGCCGGGCAACCTTGCCCGTCCCGCCCCCTGGCAACGCCGCCGCACTCCCCGCTCACGTCTTTTCGTCGATACGCTGCAGACCCTCCATGAGCAGGCCCATGAAGCCGCCGATGGGTTCGTAATCCTTGAGCTCGCCCGGAATCCCCTTGGTGTAGGTGAAGTGACCACGCTTGACCTTGACCAGGGCGTAGACCGCCTCCTTGTTGCGGAACTGCAGAAAACGGGCGTGAATGATCTCGCCCTGCTTGAAAAAGACCACGCCCCGCCCCTGAGGCAGCGAGAGTTCGAGCCGCCCGGTCTTCTGGGCGGAGTTGATGAGCTGCATGAGGTCGACGATGGACACCTCCGCCAGTTCCCCGTTCATGCCGGAGCTGATGTGGCCCGCACGCAGGCTCATGGTCTGCGCGCGCAGCACCAGCAGCTTGAAGAGGAAGATCTGCAGGATGGGATATTTCTTGAGGACATGTTTGAAGTTCTTGGCGCTGAGCTTGGCCACCTGGGTGTCGGAGATGGTGTGGATGGAGCTCGACGCCGACTCCCCCGACAAGAGGCTCATCTCGCCGAAGATTTCCCCTTCGCCCATCTCGGCGACTCGCCCCCCGTCCTCGGCGACCACCGCCACCCGCCCGGAGAGGAGGATATAGAGGTTGCTCGGCGGGTCCCCCTTCTTGATGACGATCTTGTCCACCGGGATGTTGGAGAAGTCGAGGAGCATGGTGAAGTCGCTGAGGGCATCGTCCTCGAGGGACTCGAACATGTCGAGTTTGCGCAGGATGCCGAAGAACTTCTCGAGATGCTGCCGACGGCGTCGCTCCTCGCTCTCGTTGAGGAGCTTCATCTGCAAGGTAGCGAAGTCGCGTTCCTTCTTGAGCTCGAAGCGGATCAGGCCATCGCAGCCGCCGCAGTCGAAGCGCGTCTTCTGCTGCCCAATGCGGGCGAAACCGCTGCGGGTCTCGAAGGAGTCGATGATGGCGGCGATGACCTGCGCCAGGTAAAGACAGCCCGGCTTCAAGGCAGGCACGGTGAGGCTGAAGGTCTCGACCTTGAACTCCTCGCCGACGCTGTAGATCGGGCAGGCACGCTCCTCGGTGACGACGAAGATGGCGTCGCGGTATTTGTTGAGGGGTTTTCTCATGCTCTTTCTGTCTCGCCCCTGGCGACGCCGGCGCCGGGCAGCGCGGACCGGGGCCGACTGCCGCCGCCAGGCCTCGCGTTCAGGCAGCCGTCAACGTGTCGGCTGCCGCTTTCTCGATAAACCGGGTGCCGACCTCGAACTGCCCGGTGCGGTCGGCGGCTTCCTGGCACCACATCACCGAGCCGATCACGGCCAGCCGTTCCTCCTCCCCAGCCCCCCAGGCGCTGCGCCACTCCTCGCCGTCCTTGCCAAGGCCGGCAAACTCGAGCTCGATATGCAGTGCGGTGTTCTTGCCAAGCTGCTCGGCGGTGACGAACCTGATGCCGGCAAAGCTGTAATCGAGCAGCAACCCGTGGGCCGGCCCGGCCCGGCGCCCGTCCTCGCCGATGGCGGCGAATTGAAAAACCACCTGCTTTTTGGTGCGCCTGCTGCTCCTCCGCTCGTTGCCGCTCATCTGCGCCTCCGTCTCTTGTGGGGTCTCGGGGACTGATCGGATATGGTCCGCTGCTCTTCTTATATCACCCAAATGGAGGTCTTGTGAAAGAAAAATGTCGGCCGGGCCGCACTTTGGCGAGCCTTATCTGCGGAATCCACCGAGCCGCCGCGGTGAGAGCGGCCTAGAACAGGTATTTTATGGCAACGAACCCGCCGATGGCGAGAACGGCCAGGGCCAGGGTGGCCCATTCGAGGTAGCGGTCGAGGTAGACCTTTACCATCGGCCCGAAGAGACGGATCGTTCCGGCGACGAGGAAAAACCGTCCCGACCTGCCGATGGCCGAGGCAAGGATGAGCGTGGAGAGACTCACCTGCTCGTGAAAGACGCCGGCGGCGATGGTAAAGACTTTGTAGGGGATCGGCGTGAAGGCCGCAGTGACGATGGCCACAAAGGCGTTATCGGCATAGAGCGCCGCCACCGTGTCCCATGCCGAGCCGTAATGCAGCAGGTCGAAGATGATCCACCGCCCGAGCGGCTCGGCGGCATAGCCGATGAAGTAGCCGAGAATGCCGCCGAGCACCGAGGCCAGCGCACAC
>JANJUM010000270.1 GCA_024710585.1 Desulforhopalus sp. | reverse complement strand
CGGTTTTTTCTCTCTTCCGTAGATTTTTAATTGACTTTGGCTTGCGGGTAATTTTATATAAACTGTTTTATCGTCAGAGAAGTGGGCGTATAGCTCAGCTGGTAGAGCCATCGGCTCATAACCGATCGGTCGTAGGTTCGAACCCTACTGCGCCCACCATGTATCTCCTTTGTTTCTGACCACAAAAACACCGAGTTCCTTGAACGAATCGACATTCATCATACCACGGGGGGCAGGGTTGGCGCCCCTCGGCCATAATCGCCGTTGCGGGCAGGAAACGCCCGCCTCGGCGAAGCGAAGCAAAAGGTACATTCCCCGGGAGTGTGCCTTTTTTTGTTTGCCGCACAACGTGCCCACCGAGAGGATATGACGGTAAGAGTAAAGGATATTCTCGGGTGCATCGACCGTCTCGCACCCCTGGCCCTGGCTGAATCGTGGGACAATGTCGGCCTCCTCGTCGGTGACGGGGAAAGCGCGGTGAGCGCCGTGCTTGTCGGCCTCGACCCCACCTGCGGCCTCATCGACGAGGCCATCGCCCGCGGCGCCAACACCGTGGTCACCCACCATCCCGTCATCTTCAAGCCCTTGTCGGCCATCAATACGGCCAGCGCCGAAGGCAGGCTGCTGCACAAGGCACTCTGCAACGGCATCTCCATCATCGCCGCCCACACCAATTTCGACAGCGCCTCCGGCGGAGTCAGCGCGGTCCTCGCCGCGAAGCTCGGCCTAGGCGAGCTGGCGCCGCTCCTGCCCGCGTCCCGGGAAGGGGAGCCGGTCGGTCTTGGCTGTATCGGCAGCTATCTCCCCCCGCTTGCCGGCGAGGAGTTCCTGCGTCGCCTGCGCGAGGTCCTGCAGCAGGACCGTGTCCGCGTCGCCGGGGTGCTGCCGGAGGCCGTGCCGCAGGTGGCCATCTGCGGCGGCAGCGGATCGGAGTTCGCCGCCCTGGCGCGGGATCAGGGGGCGGCAGTTTATCTTTCCGCGGAAATCAAGCACAGTACTGCCATCTGGGCGGTGGAAAACCGCTACTGCGTCATCGATGGCGGCCATTACGCCACCGAAAAGCCGGCGGTGGCCGAGCTCGTCGCCCGCCTGCGCTCCGCCGCGGCGGGGCGCCACTGGCAGGTGGAAATCTTTGAAAGCGCCACGGAGCGTCCGCCCTTCCAGGAACTGGGGGGCGTCAACCCACAGTAACGACCACAGAGGAGAACCATTTTGAACGAACTTCTAAGCCAACTCATCGAACTGCAGGCCATCGACATGGAAATCGATCGGATCGACCAGGCGATCAAAGCCGAACAGAACGGTCTCGATGAACGGATTACCGCCCTGGCGAAACGGGAGGCGCTGATCAATGAGCTGCAGGAAAAGATCGTCGCGCAGCAGAAGGAGACCCGTAACCTCGAAGGCGATATGGCCGACCGCATGGATCATGTCCGTGACCGTCAGTCGAAGATGATGCAGGTGCAGACCGGCCGCGAGCAGACGGCCCTGCTCAAGGAAATCGAGGACGCCAAGAAGAGCGCCAAGGAGAACGAGGAGAAGGTCGTCGCCCTGATGGAGTCCATCGAGCAGCTCACCGCCCGCGTCGCCGAGGAGAAAAATCTGCTCAAGGGTGAGAAGGAACTGGTCGCCGAGGAGACCGAGAAGGTCCGGGTGAGCATCGAAGAGATCAACAAGGGCAAGCGTGACAAGGATCAGCGGCGTGGCGAGCAGGCGGCGAAGATCAAGAGCGGCACCCTGCGCAAGTACGACACCCTGCGTCAGCGGCGCAACGGCCTGGCGGTGGTCAACGTTGTCGACGGTGTCTGCCAGGGCTGCTTTATGGCCATTCCGCCGCAGCTTTTCAACCAGCTGCTGCGTGGCGACCAGCTTTTCGAATGTCCCACCTGCCAGCGCATGATCTTTTACCAGCGCCCGGCGGAAGACAAGAACTGACGGGTTTTTTCCTTTCCTCTTTCGACGAATGTCGCTAGAGTGCCGGTCGGGAGCGGGTGCATGATCGCTCCGGCGCAGGCCGGAGAGGAAAGTCCGAACTCTACAGGGCAGGGTGGTTCGTAACGCGAACGCCGGGCGACCGGGGGAAAGTGCCACAGAAAACAAACCGCCTGACTTCAGGTAAGGGTGAAACGGCGAGGTAAGAGCTCACCGCTTTCATGGCGACATGAAAGGCACGGTAAACCCCACCCAGAGCAAGACCAAATAGGGAGATGTTCGAGGGCGGCCCGTCCGATATCTCCGGGTAGGTTGCACGAGGTGTCGAGCGATCGACATCCCAGTCAAATGATCATGGCCCCTTTCCGGGGTACAGAATTCGGCTTATAGCCCGCTCCCTTTTTCACACTCCTCGACCCGTTCATGACCATCAGAGCCGCAGTCATCATTCCGGCCGCCGGTTTCGGCACGCGGATGAACCTCGATCGGCCGAAACAGTTTCTCCTCCTTGCCGGCATCCCGGTACTGGTGCGGGCCATTCGGCCCTTCCTCGCCGAGAGCCGCGTCCGCCGCATCGTCGTCGCCGCCCCGGCCGAGCGCCTTGCCGAGACGCGGGCCCTTCTCGACGGCTGCGGCCTGGATGAGAGCAGGGTACAGGTGGTGGCCGGCGGCCGCAGGCGTCAGGATTCGGTTCGGGCCGGCCTTGACGCCCTTGGCGAGGACATCGACGTGGTGCTGGTTCATGACGGGGCCCGGCCGCTCGTCTCGGCGGAGCTCATCGGCAGGTGCCTGCAGGCGGCCATCGACCATGGTGCGGCCATTGCCGCCGTGCCGGTCAAGGATACCCTCAAGCGGGGCGATGAGCAGAGCCAGGTGTCGGCCACGATCGACCGCCGCCACCTGTGGCAGGCGCAGACGCCCCAGGCGGCACGCCGGGAACTGCTCGAAAAGGCCTATGCCGTTAACGGCGACAGGGACGTCACCGACGAGTCCTCACTCCTCGAACAGGCGGGCATTCCCGTCACCCTGGTGGCGGGGGCGGAGGAAAATCTCAAGATCACCCGCGTGGAGGACCTCGACGTGGCACAAAGACTGCTCACCGGCGGCGGGGCCGCGGCCCTGCGCATCGGCCATGGCTACGATGCCCATCGTTTCACCGAAAACCGCCCGCTGATCCTGGGCGGGGTGGAGATCCCCCACAGTCATGGCCTCGCCGGCCACTCCGACGCCGACGTGCTCACCCACGCCCTCTGCGATGCCCTTCTCGGCGCCTTGGGGCGCGGCGATATCGGGCGGCATTTTCCCGACAGCGACGGCCGCTACGCCGGGATCTCCTCGCTCGTCCTGCTGCGCCGGGTGATGGAGATGGTTGTCGAAGACGGCTTCGTCGTCGGCAACGCCGATATCACCGTCGTTTGCCAGCGACCCCGGCTGACCCCGCATGTGCCGGCCATGGGCGAGGCGCTGGCGGCCGCCTGCCGGGTGGACTCGGCGGTGATCAACATCAAGGCCACCACCACCGAGGGCATGGGCTTCACCGGGAGAATGGAAGGCATCGCCTGCCATGCCGTGGTTCTCCTGCAACAACAACGAGACTAGGAACCTGTTATGACCACTGTCATCGACCGCGAGCGGCTTGCCGCCACCTTTGCCGAGCTCTGCGGCATCAGCAGCCCCTCCCGCCGCGAGGGCAAAATTTCCGCCTATCTTAAAGAAGCCTTCGCCGCCCTCGGTGCCGACTTCGTCTACGAGGACGGCTCCGCCGTTCATACCGGCTCGCAGTCGGGCAATCTCATCGCCAGGTTCGAAGGTACCGCACCAGGCCGCGAGGGGTTTTTCCTCTCCTGCCATATGGACACGGTGGAGCCGGCAGAGGGGGTGGAAGTGGTGCGCACCGGCGATATCTTCACCAGCCGTGGCGACACCATCCTCGGCGGGGACGACAAGACCGGCATCGCCGCGGTTCTCGAGGTGCTCACCATCCTGCGCGAGAAGCGTCTGCCCCACCCGACCATCGAGGTGATCATCACCACCTGCGAGGAGGTCGGCCTGCTCGGGGCCAAGCACCTCGAATACGACAGGTTGCAGACCCGTTACGGCTACGCCCTCGACTCCACCGGCAACAACCATGTGGTGGTCGGCGCTCCCGCCGCCAATAAGTTCAAGGTGGAAATCAAGGGGCTGGCGGCCCACGCCGGGCTCTGTCCGGAGGCCGGCATCAACGCCCTGTCCCTGGCCGTGGCGGCATTGTCGACGCTGACCGTCGGCCGGCTCGACAGCGAGTCGACCTGCAACTTCGGGGTCATCCAGGGCGGGGTGGCCACCAATATCGTGCCCGAGCGGGTGTTGCTCAAGGGCGAGGTGCGCAGCCATGATCCGGCCAAGCTCGAGCGCTACACCCGGGAGATCCTCACCGCCTTCGAGAAGGCGGTGGCCGAGTGGAGCCCGAACCCCGCCAGCGGGGCGCAGCGACCGTCGGTGAGCTTCGACATCGTCGACGATTATCCCTGCCTGAGACTGGCCGAAGACGCCCCGGTGGTGACGCGGATCAACAGGGCTGCCGTCGCCTGCGGCAAGGAGCTGCGCTTCACCATCGCCGGTGGCGGCAGCGATGCCAACATCTTCAATGGCCGCGGTTTGCCGACGGCGATTGTCGCCACCGGCATGGACAAGGTGCACACCGTCGACGAGCAGGTCGATCTCGCCAATCTGGTCAACCTTGCCGAACTCCTCCTCGCCTTGGCCACCGAGTGAGGCTGAGCGGCGCCGCATCTTCTTGTTGTGAGGCGCTTCTTTGTTGTTGAATTTGGGCCGGATGTGCTTTAAGTTTGCGCTTTTCCGTTGCCGGACAGTGGTCGTCCGGGCCGGGGGCCGGGCCTTGACCCGGCGGCTGCCGCCCTGCGGCAAGCCGGCAGGAGCAGTCGAACCCTTGAGGAGAGGGGCGGCGTAACGCCGCACCCGAGGTGAGTCAGTGATGGTGGAGAGAGAAAGCGCCAGGCAAATAAGCGGACGGCCCACCCATGAGTGCGGGGTGTGCGGCATTTACAACCATCCGGACTCGGCCAAGCTCGCCTATTTCGGTCTTTATGCCCTGCAGCACCGCGGCCAGGAGAGTGCCGGCATCGTCACCTCCGACGGCACCCGGGTGACCATGCACAAGAACATGGGGCTGGTGCCGGAGGTCTTCTCCGAGCAGACCATCAGCCGCCTGCAAGGGCATCTCTCCATCGGCCATGTGCGCTACTCGACCACCGGGGCCTCGAACATCACCAATACCCAGCCCCTGCTTGTCAACCACAAGGGGGTTACCCTGGCGGTGGCCCATAACGGCAACTTCGTCAACTCCATCGCTCTGCGCTCCAGCCTCGAGGAGCAGGGGTCGATCTTCCAGACCACCATGGACAGCGAGGTGGTGCTCCATCTCATGGCGCGTTCCGCCCATCTCGGCCTCGAAGAGGCCCTGCGGCGCACCTTCACCGCCATCAAGGGGGCCTATTCGCTGCTGCTCCTCACCCAGGATACATTGGTTGCGGTGCGCGATCCCGACGGTTTCCGCCCGCTCTGCCTCGGCAAGCTCAAGAATGGCGATGGCAACGGCTGGATCGTCGCCTCGGAAACCTGCGCCCTCGACCTCATCGGTGCCGACTATGTCCGCGATATCGCGCCCGGCGAGATCCTCATCTGCAAGGATGGGGCGATGTCGTCGCTCTTTCCCTGGCCGTCGCAGAACAGCCACTTCTGCATCTTCGAGCAGGTCTATTTCGCCCGGCCCGATTCTGAGATTTTCGGCATCAACGTCTATCAGGCGCGCAAGCGCATGGGCGAGATTCTCGCCGAAGAGGCGAAGATCGATGCCGATTTCGTCATGCCCTTCCCCGACTCCGGCAACTATGCCGCCCTCGGCTACTCCCAGGCCTCGGGAATCCCTCTGGAAATGGGAGTGATCCGCAATCACTATGTCGGCCGCACCTTCATCCAGCCGACTCAGTCGATGCGCGACTTCAACGTCAAGGTAAAGCTCAACCCGGTGCGCTCCTTCCTCAGGGGCAAGCGGCTGATCATCGTTGAAGACTCGATCATCCGCGGCACCACCGGCAAGAGCCGGGTGCGGGCACTGCGCGAAGCCGGGGCCAAAGAGGTGCACATGGTGGTCAGCTGTCCGCCGACCAGGCACGCCTGCTATTACGGCATCGATTTTCCCTCGGCCGGGCAGCTCATCGCCAACAACAAGTCGGTTGAGGAGATCGCCGCCTATCTCGGCCTCGACTCCCTGCACTATCTCAGTCTGGAAGGGCTGGTGCGCGCCACCGGGATGACCGCCGATGATTTCTGCCTGGCCTGTTTCGACGGCAGATACCCGGTGGAGCCGGATCGCACCTTTCACAAGGACGCCCTGGGCTAAAGGGGGCCGCGGCCCCCGGGGACCAGTTCAGATACGCGTCACCACGCAGTTCTTGCCGCTCTTTTTGGCATCGTACATCGCCCGGTCGGCTCTCTCCCTCATGGCCTGCTCGTCGATGGCCCGCGGCACTTTTTTGTTCCTCTTGCAGGAGACCAGGCCGATGGAGAGGCTGGTGCCGGTGTATTCGCGCTCGAGAAAGGAGAGAAGGATACGCTGCACCACCTCGGTCCCCTGGCTGGCGGTAGCCTGGGGCAGCAGCAGGGCGAATTCGTCCCCGCCGAGGCGGAAACAGGTGTCCACGCTCTCGCGGGTGCTTTCCTTGAGAATATCGGCCAGGCCGACCAGCACCTTGTCGCCCTGCTGATGGCCGTGCCTGTCGTTGTATTCCTTGAAGTTGTCGACGTCGATGAGCGCCAGCATCAGCGGGTATTTCTGTCGGGAGGCGCGCTCGACCTCGGCGGAGAAGCGCTCGTCGAAGGCACGTCGGTTGAGGATGCCGGTGAGGCTGTCCTGTTTGGAGAGCATCTCCAGCCTGCGCACCAGGGTGCGTTCGCGGATGGCCCGGGCCAGTTTGGCCTCGAGCTCGGCCTGATCGATAGGCTTTTTGATGAAGTCGATGGCCCCGGCCTTGATCACGTCGGCGTAGCTGGCCTTTTCATGAAAGCCGGTGGAGACGATGACATCGGTTTCCCGGTGGTGTTCGTGGATATGGGCCAACAGTTCCAGGCCATCCATGCCGGGCATGACGATGTCGGTGAGCACCAGGTCGACCTGGGTCGAGCGCAGCACCGCCAGGGCTTCAACCCCGTCTCCAGCCACCAGGCAGTGATACCCCAGGGAACCGACCAGGACGCTGAGGGTCATGCGCACCAGTTCGTCGTCGTCGACGATGAGAATCACCACAGAACGTTTCGTCTCTTCCATTGCAATCTCCGGGTGGGCGGAGCTGTTGGTGTGTTGGGAGGCCGACGTTCTCCCCGGCAGCCTCCCCCGGCCATCAATGCCTCCGGGCGGGACCCTTCATTCCCCTCGCGGGGGAGTGCACTATGGCGACTCGATTGGTGAAATGCTGTAAAAGAGTACCTGCAAACGTCGAGAAAGTCCAGTTGACAGTTCGTTGGCCTTGCCAACGGGATGAAGACAGTGATACAAACAGAATAATGGGTGAGCGGTGGCAGAGAGATTGCCGTTGCCGGGGTGGGTACCGTGGAGAGAGCACGGGGGGGCGTGACGGAGGTTCATGGACAATAGGACGTTGACACTGCTCTTCGAGGGCCGGGCAGGCGGTTCCCTCCTGGACGAACTGCTGTTTCTCGCCGCCGAGGTTTGCCCCGAATTGGAACCACTGCTCATCGAGGATGTCCATTACCACGTCGGCCGACTCTATGAGGGTCGCGTGCCCGGGGTGCGTGGTAGCGACCTGCCGTACCATAACCTGCGGCACTGTCGCATGGTGGTCCTGGCGACGATGCGCCTCTTTCACGGTTTGGCCGGTGAAGGGCGCTTTCCCATTGACAGCGGCATGCTCCTGCGCGGCTTCCTCGCCGCCTCCTTTCACGACAGCGGCATGCTGGCAACCGACGACGACCCGCAGGGGGACGTGCGCGACTATCTCTACGGCCACGAGACGCGCTCGGCACTGATGCTCAGGCATTTTGCCGAGCGCTGCGGGATGCCAGAAGAGATAGCCAGGGATTGCGCGACGATCATCAAATACACCGATATGACCAGCGATCCCGCCCTCTTCGAAGCCCATGGCGAGAAGGTCCAGCTGGTCGGCCAGGTGGTGGGCTCGGCGGATATCCTGGCGCAGATGGCCGATCGCTACTACCTCGAGAGCCTCTCCGGGCTGTACCGCGAGCAATGCGCCGGCGGGGTCTGCCGCCACGTCTCGGCTCTCGACCTGATGAAGAAGACCCGCCAGTTCTACAATCAGGTGGTGCTGCCCCGTCTCGACATCGCCTTTTCGCGCATCAGCGCGGCAATGCGTACCCACTTCCGCCTGCGCCACAACATCGACCGCGATCTCTATCTCGAGAACATCGACAAGAATATCGCCTATCTTGAAGCGGTCATCGCCACCTGCGGCGACAGCGACTGCTTCGCCCGGCACCTCAAACGGCTCCCCCCGGCTACTTGACGCGCGGGTCTCTACCGGTCTCGAACATCTCGAAGAGGTCGTAGAAGAGCTTGGTGACGGTGCTGAAGTGGGTGGCCGAGCCGGAGGCGGCGTAGGCCTTGGTGAGTTCCATGGCCTTGGCGATACTCTCCTGGCTTTGCAGGTCGGTGGGGTTCTTGATCGCTGCGACGAGTCGTTTGCCGATATCTTCTTCCACGATAGTCCTTTTTAAGACGGGGAGTTCCTCCCGTCAGTGATGGGGATGTCCGGCCCACCCGTCGAAACAGGCGGAGATGCCGAAGAGTTCCGCCTCGCGGTAGACCTTGCCGAGGGCGGTGTCGAAATTGGCGACCTGATGCGGGCAGACGATCATCGCCCGCAGAAATTCCACCACCTCGTAGTGTTTGCCGGCGAGATACCTGACGCTGCGGCTGCGGCCCTGCGCCCCGGAATCGGCGAAGACCATGACCGTGGCGATGGCCCCGGCGACCTTGCCCCAGTCGCTGTGACCCGCCGCAGGCTGCACCTTGTATTGGAAGAGGAAGGGATATTGCACGGTGTCACCTGGAGTTCACGGGGCCGGAAAGGGGCACGATCCATCCGCCATGGGTTGCCCGGTGGGTGGCGCGGCCAGTCGCCATCGCCTGCACCGGGACAGGCGTACCCTGCCGGACGGGGCTCAGCTGTTCTTGCGTTGGCAGGCGGTGATCACCTTGCGGTTGAGATTTTCGAGAAACTTGCTCAGCTTTTTTTCGGCGATCTTGATGACGTTGGTGATCTTCACCTCGTCCAGGGCCCCTACCACGCAGCCGCAGGCGACGCACTGAATGAGGCAGAATTTCTGCCCGGTTTTCGTGGTGACCTGTACCGCCTCGAACTCGTGGTATTCACAGGATGGACACTTGGACCTTGCCATAGCCGCACCTCGGTAGAGTTTGCTGGTCGCCCTTACTGTAATCTCAAAGCCTTGCAGGTTCAAG
>JANJUM010000039.1 GCA_024710585.1 Desulforhopalus sp. | reverse complement strand
TCAGGCCCTCTTCACGAACAGGAACTCGCCAGGGTGAGCGGAGGCCGAGCCCCTCTCACTCCACCAGCCAGTAAAAGAGATAGGGCGGGACGAGGAGGGTGTCGTTGACCGCTTCGACCCGATAGCCCGAGCAGAGATCGCGCATCATGCTCCCCTGGAAGAAGCCGGCTGACCGCAGGCGGTCGAGGGCGAGGGGCTGGGCCTTGCCGTTGAAGTTGGCGACCACCAGCACCCGGCTGCGCGGGTTGCAGGGGTCGGTGCGCGAAAAGACGAAGAGGTGCGGGTTGTCGACGGCGAGCAGCTGACGGTTGTCGAAATCGGCGAAGGCCGCCGTCTGTTTGCGCAGGCCGATCAATTTTTTCAAGGCGGTGAAAATGCGCTGCTCCACCGTGCCGCTGTGGTGGCGGCGTGCCGCCTTCTCCCAGTCGAAGCGCGAGCGGTTGATCCAGCGCGCGTCGTTGGCCTTGCTGGGGTCTTCGAGGTATTCGAGGCTGTTGAGGGTGCCGATGGCATCGCCGTAGTAGAGCAGGGGGATGCCGCCAAAGGAAAGGATCATGCCATGGAGGAGGAGAATGACGTTGATGGCCTCGTCGACGAGCGGCTCGTCTCCGGCTTCCAGGGCCGCCTCCAGTCCCGCCAGCGAGGCCAGGGCGCCGGAGATGCGGGCGTCGCCGCTCTCGATATCGTCGCCGAAGGGCAGCCCCCGCGCCGGGGAGCCGGGAAAGCGGCCGGTGAAATAGTCGACCAGGAAGCGGCGGTGCTGCAGCGGGTCGTAGCCCGAGAGGCGCGCGTCGTTATCGTCGAAGCCGAGGCCGATATCGTCATGGCAGCGGATGTAGTTGAGCCAGGTGGCGCGTTCCAGCTTGGAGGGCAGGTTGCCGACGCCACGGGTGAGCAGTCTGGCGTTCTTGGTGGCGACGGCATCCCAGAGCAGCGACATGAAGGTGGCGTTGTAGGCGATCTCGCACTCCTTGGCGTTGATGGCGTCCTCGCCGAAGTATTTGGCGATTTCCGCCGGGGCGACGATGGCCTCGGCGATGAACAGCACCCCGGGGGCGGTGACCTGGCAGCAATCCTTCATCAGCTGAAGGAGGAGGTGGGCCTCACGCTCGTTCTGGCAGCTGCTGCCGATCTTCTTCCACAGGAAGGCCACCGCGTCGAGGCGCAGGATGTCCACCCCCTTGTTGGCCCAGAAGAGCATGATGTCGATCATCTCGATCAGCACCTGGGGATTGTGGTAGTTCAAGTCCCACTGATAGGTGTTGAAGACGGTCATCACCCATTTGCCCATCTCCTCGTTCCAGGTGAAATTGCCGGGGGCCGTCTGGTGAAAGACCTCCGGCATGCTCTCCTCATAGCTGTCGGGGATCTGCCGGTCGGGAAAGATATAGAAGTAGTCTTGGTAGGTCTTTTCTCCGCGGCGGGCCCTGACCGCCCATTCGTGCTCCTCCGAGGTGTGGTTGACGACGACGTCCTGCACCAGCAGCATGTCGCGCTTCTGCAGGCAGGCGGCCAGCTCCTGCACATCGCCGACCGTGCCGAGGCGAGGGTCGATGCGTTTGAAGTCGCGCACGGCATAGCCGCCGTCGTTGTTGTCCGGCGGGCAGTCGAGGATGGACATGACGTGGAGGAGGTTGACGCCGAGTTCCTGGAGATAGGGCAGGTTGGCCATCAGCCCACGGATATCGTCGGCGAAGCGGTCGCAATAGAGGGCCATGCCCACCCATTTCTGGTCGAGGAACCAGTTGTAGTGCCGCTCGCGGGCCAGGTCGGACTTGCGCAGCTGGGGGGCGCGCTCGATATAGCGCAGGGCGAGGGTCTCGACGAGACGGACCATCTGCAGCTTGAAATCGTCCCGTTCCCCGTAGAGCAGGCGAAACAAGGAGTGAATGGCGTAGAAATTGGCCCCGAGACGGGTATAGAAATGGCGCAGTCGATACTTGCCGATCTCGCGGCTGAGGTCGTGAAGGATCTCGTTGAGCAGGGCGTGGGACGCTTGTTCGTACATCAGGCACCTTCCAGGTTGTCGGCCAGCTGACGCAGCCAGCGGTCGAGGTGCGGCCGGAAGTGGCCCACGCCTTCGAGGATGCCGGCGCTGTAGTTGCCGTTCATGCCGAGATAGCCCCCCCGGGCGAGGTGGAGGGCGGGGGGCGGGGCGGTGGCGAGCTCCCGCCGCAAGGTGTGGTGGGCGTTGGCGACCAGCACGGCGGCGATGTCGCTGCACAGCACCTCGCGATCATTGCCGCTGTCGCCGGCGAAGAAGGCCTCGTCGCGGTCATAGCCCAGCCCATCGATGACGAAATGGAGCGCCGGCAGCTTGCCGGCCCCCGCCGGGATGATATCGAGCAGGCCCCGACCGGCCATCTCGTCGAAGCTCCACACCAGGCGGCAGGTCAGGCCAAGCCCTTGCAGGCGCTGCCTCAGCTCATCCTCCAGGCGGTCCCTGCCGCGTGCGGCGTCGACATAGAAGCTCAGCTTGTGCCGGCTCTGTTTCTCGTTTTCCTGGAGGACGATCCCCTGCAGGCCGCGCACCAGGCTGTATACCTCGGCGGCGGAGAGGCGGCGCCAGCCGGGGGAGATATGGCGCTCCCACTCGAGCCACGGCTGCCATGCCCCGCCCTGCGGCAGGGAGATGGCCGTGCCGACATCGCTGACGATGGCCTCGGGCCAGGGCAGGTCGAATTCGTGCATGGCCTGGAGGGTCAGGGCGAGGTCTCGGCCGGTGGCATAGACCAGGGCGACGTCGTCACGTCGCGCGAGGCGCGCGAAGAGTCGCCGTGCCCCAGGCGACTCGGCGTGCTCGCCATTGGGCAGCAGGGTGCGGTCGAGATCGGTGCACAGCAGCAGCCGTTTCATGTCCCGGTCTCCCCGCTGTCGTCGGCGAAGAAGCGGTAGTGCTCGATCGCTTCGAGGATGCCGGCCGCATAGCCAGCGCTGGAAAAATAGAGGGTATCGCTGCCTTCCAGACTGGAGAGCTCGGTGAGGTGGCGATTGTCGACCACCGTCGCCAGGGTGTTGCCGCGCAGCATGTCGGCGTCGGCGCCGGTGACACCGGCCACCAGGGTGTTTTTCAACGGAAAGCCGAGATGTTCGGCGCACCAGCGCAGGGCCAGGCCCTTGGAGGCGCGGATGGGAAGGATATCGAGAAACTGACCGAAGGAGAAGACGGCGTTGACGGTTTGTTCGTTGCGCAGCAGAAGGCTGCGGACGTCCTGCGGCGATGTGACCTCGGGGTCGATGAAATAGCTGATCTTGCAGGGGCCTTGATGGCGCCGCGGCTGCATCTTCAGCCCGGGCAGGGCGGCGAGGATCTCCAGCACCCGCTGCGGGCTCCACAGGTGATCGATATGCCGCTGCCAGCCTCGCGCCGGGAGGAGGTCGGGGGCGTAGTGGATCTCGGCGCCCTGGGCGGAGATGAGCACGTCGGGCAGGGGGATGGCGTAGCGTTTCAGGGTGGCCAGGGCGTCGTCGAGGCAGCGCCCGGTGGCGATGCCGAAGATGACCGTGCGGTGCTGGCGCTGCATGAGCTGCAGGAGCCTGGCCAGCGACTCCTGGTCGCCGATGAGGTTGAGGTCGAGGCTGGCGAAGATGGCCCGCTTGCGAATGACCCCCGGGCGTCGCCGGACGTCGGGGCGGTGGAGCGGCTGACGGCTGTCCACCAGGGGGCGGATGACACGCAGATAGTGTTTCACATGGGCCCGCCAGGAGTAGTGGGCGCGCACCCCGCGCACCCCGTTGGCGGCATGGCGATGCCAGCGCTGCGGGTCGGCGAGCATGTCGAGCAGGGCCGCCGCCATGGCCTCCTTGTCGAGGGGGTTGACCAGCCGGCCGTTGCGGCAGTTGGCGATGATGTCCACCGGGCCGCCATCCTCGGTGGCGACTACCGGCAGGCCGCTGGCCGCCGCTTCGAGCAGGGTGAGGCCGAAAGGTTCGGTCAGCGCCGGGTTGATGAACACCCCCCGTGACAAGGCGGCGAGGCGGTAGAGCACGGCCACCTCGTCGGGCCGGTGCTGCTTGGGGTAGGCGACGCGGCCATAGAGGTCGTACTTGTCCACCGCCAGCAGCAGGCTGGTCAGCACAAAGCGCGGGGCGCTCTCCATTTCCTCTATGTCGCTGCGGTTTCCGGTGATGAGCAGGAGATTGGCGGCTTCCTGCAGCGCAGGGCATTCGCCGTAGGCCTCGATGAGCGAGACGATGTTCTTGCGCGGGTCGGGGCGGGACAGGGCGAGGATGATCGGCTTGTCCGGGTTGTCGAAAAATCTGTCGACCTGGCGGGCGATGTCCTGCTCTCGTTCATCGCCCCGGGGCGGGAAAAAGCGCTGCAGATCGGTTCCGGGGGGCACCACGCGCATGCGCTCCGGTTGATAGAAATCATACAACCCGTACTGTTCTTCTATTTCCTGCTGGGTGCTGGTGATGATCCGCTCGGCGACGCCGAGGGTGTTCTCCTCCGCCTCGATGCGCAGGGAGATGCGGTAGGTCTCCTCGATCTCGTCGAAGGACATGCCACCGGCGAGAAGGCGCATCAGCTTGCTTCGGCCGAGGGAGTGGCCGGTATGGACGAGCGGCACGCCCAGCTGCAGGGAGAGCCTGGTGCCGACGTAGCCGGCGTCGGCATAGTGGCTGTGGATGATATGGGGGGCGCGGCTGTGCCGGCTCTTCAGGTAGGCCAGGGCGTTGTCGGAAAAATTTTCCAGAGACTCCCAGAGCAGTTCCTTACGCAGGTAGCCGGGCTCGCCGCAATCGATGCGCACGATGGCCGCCTTGTCAGACAGGCGCTCGAAGGGTTCGGCGTAGTCGGGGCTGACCTGGCTGTCGACGACTCGCCGCGTCAGGAGGATCACCTCGCCGACTTCGGGGTGTTCGCCAAGGGCGGTGGCGAGTTCGACGACGTATTTCGTCTGCCCGCCGGTGTCGGCATCCCGGCCGAGTTCGAGGTCGTGCCCGCGGATGAGGCCATGGGCGCTGATCAGCACGATGAACAGCGGGCGGCCGCTCCTCTCGGAGGCGATGGTCACGGTGTCCATAGCCTGCGGTACTGTTCATGGATTTCGTCGTCCGCCGGCAGCGCGCCGCGGATGCCACAGATCGCCGCGGCGAAGTGGTTCGCCCTGGCCAGCGCCCGGGACGGTGGCCAGCCCTCGAGGAGGCCGAGAATATAGACGGCGCAAAACGCGTCCCCGGCGCCGACGGTGTCGACGAGGGGTGTGGCGAGGGGCGGACTGACGATCTTGTCCAGGTGGCCGTCGGCGGTCAGCAGCCAGGCCCCCTCCGCCCCCCGGGTGAGGACGATCTGCTCCAGCCCGAAGTCGTCCATCAGTGCCGCCAGCTGGTCTTCGGGGCGCTCAGCGGCGAGGGTGAACATTTCCGCCAGCAGGTCGAGTTCCTCGTGGTTGAGCTTGAGGATGTCGGTGCGCTGCAGGGAGTGCTCCAGGGTGTCTCTTCGGTACCAGGGGCTGCGCAGGTTGATATCGCAGAACTTCAACGCCGGGCAGAGGTCGAGGAGTTCGCCGAGGGCGTCGCGGGATGCGGCGCAGCGCTGCGCCAGGCTGCCGAAATAGACCACACGGGGTTGGAACGGGCCGGCCACGGCGGTGGCGAGGTGGCCATCGATATGGTCGTAGGCCTGCTCGCCGGGGATGGTGAAGCGGTGCGCGCCGTCGGCCAGGTCGATTTCCACCCGCCCGGTGGGATAGCGGTCGCTGCGCTGGATAGCCGAGGTTGCCATGCCGCTGTCGGCGATGGCCTGGAAGAGCTCGTCACCGAGGTCGTCGCCTCCCAGGCAGGTGACGAAAAGCGGCTGCGCGCCAAAACGGTGGAGGTGTCTGGCGACATTGAGTGGCGCCCCGCCCCAGACTCGCTGGTGCGGAAAGATGTCCGCCAGGGCCTCGCCGAACAGCACCACCCTCCTGTCCGCGGCGGGCGGTGGTGGCGCGTGGGGATTTTGTGAACACTCGCTAAGACTCATAAAAACACCATGTTGTGGCATCCGGATCATGTCTGCTGACTCTCGTCGTTGGAAAGCAGACCATGCCCTTCCGGGCGGGAAGACGCCTCATCCTGTCTCTTTGATAGAGCGTGTGCGGTGAGGTGCGGCGGGGACTATTCGCAGTCTGGACACTCGCCGATAGAGTTCGGGAATATTTCCGTTCCCGATGGAGAGAGCCGTGTGGTGATGCTGGTCGAGAGGCCTTGCGGAGTATTGGTACGCCGGTCAGCCTGTCATTGAAAAGAGTGCGTGAGGGAGGAGAATATCACATGAAAAATACAGTATTGCAAGGCTCTCTCAAGATTCTCCGCAGTGCCGCAGAGGCTGTATCAAAGCAGTATTATTTCTTAGTATATCTTGTAAATCTGGCTATTGCAAAAGAAAATTCCCCGGAGGGATATTTGCTCTTTGACTCCGGCACGTTACGGAAAGTCTTGTGAGGGTACGAAAACGCCTGACATAAAGACAGGTATTTTCTCGTTTTTCGTACAACTCGAGGGAAAATGGGGGGATAGCGGCGAGAGGCGAGCTGCCGCCGAGGCTGTGGCGTCTGTCGGTCGGCACCCTGCGCTCTCGCCAGGGGGCGCCGGCGGCGACCACCCCTTCCTGCCGCGGGAGGGGTGGGGCTATCTTATGACGGCTTTCAGGTCAAGCGGGTTTTTCCACCAGCTCGATCATCAGCACCCGGCCGGTGGCGGTGCGCGTTTCGCCGGCGTACATCTCGAGATCGACATAGACCTTGCGGCCCTGGATGTCGGCGACCTTGCCGCGCAGCTCGAGTTCCACCCCCAGCGGGGTCGGTTTGGCGAAGTCGACAGTCAGCGAGGCGGTGACGAAGCGACCGATGGCGCCGCCGCTCTGCCGGGCCTTGGCGGCGGCGGCGGTGGCGGCGCCGTGGCAGTCGAGCAGCGAGGCGACCATGCCGCCATAGAGGAAGCCGGGGACGCCGCCGGTGTAGTGAGACTTGGGGGTGTGGCGGCAGACGCACTCCTCGCCCCGCCAGTAGCTCTTCAGCTGCAACCCGTGGGGGTTGTTGCGGCCGCAGCCATAGCAGTGTGCGTAGTCTTCCTTATAAAGATCCTGAATGGCCTGATCGTTCATCCTCGTCTCCCGTGCTGAGGTTGTCGGTGCTGGAAGTTATTTGGTCGCCGCAGCCGGGGCGGCGGGCTTCTCCGTCGTCGCCGGGCTGCGCAGCTGCTCGGCCCACCGTGAAAGATAGCCCTGATTCCAGGCAAAAGCGAGCGCGGTGAGCAGCACGAGGAGGAAGACCCAGCGTTTCCACGGAGTCTTCTTTTCGGCGAAGGGGTCGACCAGGGTGCGCTCGGCCCCTTTGGGCAGGACGGCGAGCTTGGTCAGGGTCGAGCCGAAGGGGATGTTGATGCGCGCCTTGGTATTGACCGCCCAGCCGTTGGCGTCGAGGATCGGGCCGAGGTTGCGCTGGCGCAGCTTGAGAAAGGCGATGAGCATCGACGGCCCGGAGACGGCGAGCAGCAGGCCGGCCACCGCCAGGGGCATCTGCCACAGGGGCAGGGCGAGAAAGACGCCGACGATGGAGGCGAGAGCGGTACCCAGGGCGCCGAGGGCGAGGCCGAAGGCGGCGAAGATACCTGCGAACTTGCCGACATCGAAGGGCAGCGGCGGGGCTGGGGGCGCAGCCGCTGGGGGCGCTGCCGCCGGTTTGGCGGCCACCCCGGCGATGGTCGCCCCGGTCTTGGCGTCGACCGCCTTGTCCTTGGCGCTGGCGAATTTCTCGAGCTGCTCGCCGATCATGCGGCCGATGCGTTTGTAGGGGGCCCAGAAGGCCTGGGAGACGCTGATCGGGTGGTCGATGATCTTGACGATGGTGGCATCCCAGTCGTCGCCTTTGCTGTCGTAGAAGACACCGTTGCGGCCGACCATCAGGTTGTCGGCATCGCCGCCGGTGAAGGCGGCGGCGACGAACATCTTCTGCTCGCTGCCGCGGCGCTGGCACTGGCAGTAGGCGAGATAGGTGCGGCTGAGGTTGGCGAGGGGGGCATGGGCGTCGGGGCTGGCCACCTTGACGCACAGCTCGCAGGCGCGGCCGTCGATATAGAGGGTCCCGGCCTGGAAGATGGCCTTGCGGTTCTGCACGTAGAAATCGCGGAAGGCCACGAAATTGTTGAGCAGCCGGTAGAGATCGCGGTGATAGTGGACGAGGCGCGCCACCTGGTCGATGGCGTCGATCTGCGGGGCCAGTGCAAGGTCGCGATCGATGAGGGCGAGCAGCCGCTCGCGGCCGTCGCCGGAAAGGATCTCCCGCACCCGCGCCAGGCCGAGAGCCTCGACCGCGGCGCCGTTCTTCTCCTTCTGCCAGGCCTGGTAGGGGGAAAAGCTCGCCTTGAGCCGTTGCCACTGCTGCTCGTCGAGGGTGTCGAGCCTGCCGAAGAGGGGCTCGATCAACACCCTGACCACCTCGGCCATGGTCGCCGCCCAGGCGGGGTTGATGCCCTGGAGGAGCGGCAGGGGCCGGCCGGCCTCGACGCGCGCCAGCGGCAGGGCCTCTATCTCGGCGGTGGCGGCGACGAGGTCGTGGGTGGCGAGCAACTCGTAGCGGGCGGCGGAGGGGTTGAGGGTGGTTTCCGCCTGACGGTCGTAGGCGGCCAGGCCGCAGCGCAGGAAGTAGTCGTCGATCTTGCCGGCGATGCGTGCCAGCAGCTCGGCCGCTTCGGCGGTGGCGGCGCCACGGGGCAGGATCTCCGCCACTTCTTCCGCCTTCTTCCACCACTGGTCGAAGGCCTCGGCGGCGGAGAAGAAGGCCTCGACCTTGTCGCGCGAGACGCCGCTCAAGCCGCTGCGGTCCGCTTCGCCGCCCATGGTGGCGACGATGTCGGCGACCAGCTGGGCGAGGTCCGGGGTATCGGTGGCATTGGCGGCGACGATGCCGTCGCCGTTGAAGGTCGAGTCGTTGAGCAGGGTGTCGGTGGTGGCGACGTCGGCAATGGAGATGGTTTCCGCCTCCCCCTTGCCGAGCAGGGCGAGCAGCTGCCGGGCCGAGGCGAGCAGCTGCCGCCCCTTCTCGCAGCCTTCGTCGATGTCGGCGAGGCGCAGGGCGTCGCTGCCGGCGAGGAAGCCGTCGAAGCCCTTGAGCACCGAACTCACCCAGGAGGTGGCGGCGAGGATCTCCTGCACCCGCACCCGCCCGTCGTTGTCGTGGTCGAGCATGGCCAGGGTGCGGGGGTCGAAGTCCACCCCG
>JANJUM010000234.1 GCA_024710585.1 Desulforhopalus sp. | reverse complement strand
GTCGACGTGAGGGCGGATGAAGAGCACGAAGATCAGGGTCAGCACCAGGTAGGCGCTGCCCATGGCGAGCATCGCCCCGCGCATGTCGAGGGTGGCCATCAGGGCCGCCGGCACCATGGCCCCCAGGGACTGGCCGACCTTGTCGATGCTGCGATAGGCGCCCATCACCTGCGACGAGCCGAGCTTCTTGGTGATCGGCATGGCGAGCATGATGACGTTGCGCGAAGCGCCGCTGACCGCCACCGACACGCCAAAGAGCAGCACCGCTCCGGGCACCACCCAGAAGGAGTCAGGGAAATAGAAGAGCAGCAGGCTGCAGCCGCCGCACAGCCCGCCGGCGACCACCAGCAGCCGCTTGTCGTGCAGCTTGTCGGCAAAGCGGCTGATGCGCGGGGCGAGGAAGATCATGCACAGCCCGAAGATCATGATCACCCTGCCGATATTCGACTGGCTGGTGCCCATCGCCTTGAGATAGAGGGGGGTTACGTAGTAGAGCAGACCGACCATCACCACCGAGTAGGGAATCAGGCTGCAGAGGAAGACGAGCATCGCCTGCGGGTCGAGCAGCAGGCGGAGGAAAGGCAGGCCGCCGCGCTGCTCCACGGCGGTTTCCGGGACGATGAAGGCGGGGCGCATGAAGAGCACCACGAAGATCAGGCCGAGAGCCATGATCAGCGAACCGATGACGAAGACTTGCGCATAGCCGAGGCGGTCGGCGACCAGCGCCCCCATGCCGTTGCCGCAGATAACCCCGGAGAAGATGCCGGCGACGACGTTGGAGATGCCCCGCGCGCGGTACTTGGGCAGGGTGCGCTGCAGCACGTAGCCCTGGGCCGACATCCACGCCATGCCGTAGCCGATGCCGGTCACCAGCCGCGCCAGGCTGAAGAGCACGGCGTCGGAGACCAGCCCGGAGCAGGCGGTGCCGACCCCGGCCAGCGCCACCCCGGTAAGGAAGGGCGGGTGCCAGCCGCGGCGGTCGATCCACATTCCCACCGGGATGAGCACCAGGCCGCCGCCGAGCATCTCCAGGGCCAGGGGCAGGCCGAGGATCATTTCCCGCGTCAGCCCGGCGATGGGCCGATAGATATCGGCCATGTGCAGCGGGATGAAGGAGTAGCCGAGGGAGGCGGCGAAGATGAAGAGGAAGATGGCGGTGCGCGTCAGGGCGCCGAGATCGGCCTCTTCCTCCTCTTTGCCGGCGGGGCGCTCCCCCTTGAGGAGGGTGGCAAAGAAGAAGAGCACCAGCTCCATGATAAAGAGCAGCGACAGGGCGACGATGGTCAGCGAGTCGAGGGCGATATCGCGCACCGCTTTTTCGACCACGCCGACGTTGGGCACAACCACCAGCTTGCCGGCCACGCCCTGACGTCCGGTGAGCGGCAGCCGCTCCGCCACCCCCGCCGATGGCCCCTGCAGCTCGCCGCCACGGTAGAGCTCCTTGCCGTCGAGGTCCTCGATGGCCAGGCCGATGATCTCGGCATTGCGTTCCACCGTTTCGGCCAGCTGGCGGTCGATCTTCACCAGCGAGGAGATCTGCAGCCCTTTGTTGAGCAGGAACTCTACGTCCTGCTGCATCAACCCGGCGACAGTCCGTGATTTTTCCCGCACCAGCTCGAGATAGTCGTTCTGGAAGAGGTGAAAGTTATAGAGGGAGCAGAGCAGCTGCGCGCCGCCAAGGACGAGAAAGAGCAGCCGCGCCAGGTAGCCGCTGCGCTTTTCCTCGGGCCGCTCCATGGCGCGGCGCAGGCCGACGCTGAGCATCAGCGCCGCCACCAGGGTGCACAGGGCGAGCACGATCATGCCTTTGTAGGCGATGGCCCAGCGCTTGGCGGCAAGACGGTTTTCCGAGAAGGCGAAACACAAGACGCCCCCCTCCTTGCTGGCCGAGAGGAGGGGAAAGAACTGGAAGTGCACCTCGCCGACCCGCAGGTAGCGCGCGGCCTCGCCGGCAGCGCGGGCGGCGGCCACCTTCTCCGCCGGGGGCAGATAACGGCTCGCGTCATGGGCGGCGAGCACCGTACCGTCGCCACGGTGCAGACTGATGTTGTCGAGGCCGCGCCCCGCCTCCATGCCCTCGCCAAGCAGGGCCTCGACGCCGACGAACTTCTCGAGGCTCTTGCCGAGGCGCAGGGCGCGCTCGAACTTGGCGGCGATATTGGCCCCCACCGCGTCATGGGCCGAGAGCACCGAGGCCACCTGCTGCTTTTGAAAGGACAGCAGGCTCAGGCCGCCGTTCATCAGCTGCGTGCATACGAGCAGGAGCAGAACCGCCCCCAGGACCGACACCGTCGACAGTCCGCGCTTCATCGTCATCTCCACGGGAGGGAAGGAATACCGAGAACACTGCGCAGCGGCAGCGCCGACACGCGAATGTTCCTAACCGTTTCTTGAAAAATCATGGCAAATGCGCTACCACTGTACGTATACCTCGTGGCAAGCAGTATAGCCGACAGCGGAAACGAAGAAAATAGCGGCCTCGAGGCACTCGGCCCGTTCCACCCTCGCCCCCTCGGGGGTGGGGGATCGCCTTTTCAGGAGGACACTATGGCCAAGACCAAGACCTTTCGCGTCGAAAGCGGCAGGACACTGTTCAAGTGTCCGAACTGCCAGAGCAAACGGATGTACCCCATTCCCGCATCGGTGCGGCAGCGCTCCCTGCGCTGCGACAAATGTGGCGAGATCACCCGCTGCACCTTCAACCGCCGCCTCGAAGAGAGGGAACAGCAGTTCGGCCTGGCACTGCTGCAGACCGGCGAAAGCGCCGACCTTGCCGTCGAACTCGCCGATATCTCGCTGCGCGGCGTCGGCTTCGACATCCACCAGCGCGACGCCGGCAAGGTCGGCGTCGGCCGCCGCGTCTCCCTCAAGTGCCCGTGGAACCCGCACCTCTTTAAAAATGCCCGCTTTGTGGTGCGCTCCATCA